>JBJEVL010000304.1:0-5805 GCA_051884335.1 Akkermansia sp.
CACACGGAGCATATGGCTCAGCAGCCCGAGGAAGCGCTGCGTCTCAGGGTGCGAGGCAATCCAAGCATCCATGGCAGCGGCCTCATCCTCGCTGAGGGCATCGTCCTCGTTCTTGTCGAACTGCGTGCGCAGCCTCCCCGTGGTGGCGGAGTAGAGCGAGTGCAGGTACTGCTGCCCGTTTTCGCCCAGAGCCGTGGCCTCGGGGTAGGAATAGGCGGTGCCGTTGACCTGAATATAAAAGTCGCGCGAGAAGTAGCTGCCTTTCCCGCTGTAGTCCATCATGACCAAGCCCAGCCCGACGGCGGCGATGACAATGAGAACCAGCAGAGAGTTGCGGCGGATGAATTCGAGAACGTTCATAGTGTGCGTGCAGGAGTGCCGCCGCAGCCCGGCGCCGCAGCGTTACGCGCCCATTGTAGTGGATTTGCGCCCGCTTGCAAGCATGAAAAACAGCCCGCGTGTCATGGTGCCCGCGATAAGAGGAAAACAGCGAACATGCTTTTTCCGCCCGCCCGACCCTGTTGTCGCCGGTCGACTGCGCGCGAGCGGGAAAGTCAACAATGCCCCGTCCGCAGGGACGGACGGGGCAGGGGAGAGATGGGAGGGCTCAGGCGCGAGCCGCCATGGCGGCCTCGATGTCGGCCGCTTCGAGGGGGGCGTTGGGGATGAGATCCTCCACCCCGTCCTCGAGGATGAGCACATCGGTCTCGATGCGCACGCCGATGCCCTCCTCGGCGATGTAGATGCCCGGCTCGATGGTCCACACCTGACCCGGCGCAAAGGTCGGGTCGGCGGGGCCGACATCGTGCACATCGATGCCCAGCGGGTGCGAGGTGCCGTGCATGTAGTAGCGGCGCACGCAGAGGGGGTTCTGCCCCTCGGCATCCACCTGCTCCTGCGTCAGCAGCCCCAGCTGCACCAGCTGCCCCGCCATAAAGACGCGGATCAGGCGCTCGTACTCACTCTTGAGCAGCCCCGGGCGCATGATGGACGCGGCGTAGCGGTGCGCGGCGAGCACGGCGTTGTAGACCGCCCTCTGACGGGGCGTGAAATGCCCGTCGGCGGGGATGGTTCGGGTCATGTCACCCGCGTAGCCACCGTATTCGGCGCCGATGTCGCAGAGGATGAGCGAGCCGGGCGCGACCTCCTTGTGGTTGCTGATATAGTGCAGCACACAGGTGTCCGCCCCGCTGGCGATGATGGGCTGGAAGGAGAATTTGCGGGCGCGCCGCTTGATGTAGTTGGCGCTCAGCCCGGCCTCGATTTCCCACTCGCCCATGCCGGGGCGGATGTGCGGCAGCAGCTCGGTGAAGCCCGCGCCGGTGATGCGGCAGGCCTCGCGCAGCTGGGTAATCTCCTCGGGCTGCTTGACCAAGCGCATCTCCGAGAGGATCGGGTAGAGACTGCGGAGGTTGACATCGGGGTAGGCGGCCTTGAGCGCGGCGTTCAGGCGCTCGTTGCGCGTCTGCACATAGGTGTAGCGGCGCGGGTGGTTGTCCGCCTCCACCCACAGCTCGCGGGCGGCGGGCACCAGCTCGGCCAGCAGGGCGTTGTAGCCGTCGTTCCAGCGCACATCCTCAATGCCCGAGAGCTGTGTGGCCACAGCTTGGCTGAGGCGCGCACCCTCCCAGATGACAATGCGTTCGTTGGTCTCGCGCAGCAGCAGGATGTCCTCGTGCGCGCCGTCCGCTCCCACGCGCATGAGCAGCGTGGTCTCCTCCTGGTCAATACCGGTCAGGTAGAAGAGGTCGGCGTTCTGGTGGTGCGGCAGGGTGCCGTCGGCGTTGGTGGGGTAGATGTCGTTGGCGTGGATGATGACGAGACTGCCCTCCGGCAGGCGGGAGGCCAGAACATCGCGCCGCCCCTTGTAGAACGCGGCGGGAATGGGTTGATAGCGCAGGGTGTGAATCATAGCGGTTCGGTGGTAAAAGGGGGTATCAGGGTTGCAGGCGTTCGAGGCTCCAGCTGCCGTCCGCCTGCAGGCTGTACAGGAAGCGGTCGTGGACGCGCCCGGGGCCGCCCTGCCAAAACTCGGTGTGGTGGGGGACAATGCGGTAGCCGCCCCAGAAGTCCGGCAGCGGCACCTGTCCCTCCGCGAACTTGTGGCGCAGCTCCTGCAGCTTCATCATGAGCAGCTTGCGGGTGGAGATGACCTGGCTTTGGTGCGAGACCCAGGCGCCCAGCTGGCTCTCGCGCGGGCGCGTGAGGAAATATTTGAGCGTCTCGGCGCGCGAGATTTTCTCGGCGCGCCCGCAGACGATGATCTGCCGCTCCAGCGTGACCCAGGGCAGCAGCATGCACACCTCGGGGTTCGCCTCGATTTCGCGCGCCTTGCGGCTGGTGTAGTTGGTGAAGAAGACATAGCCGCGCGCATCGTAGTACTTGAGCAGCACGGTGCGCAGCGAGGGCGCGCCCTGCGGGGTCGCGGTGGCGATGCTCATGGCGTTGGGCTCGGGGATGCCCGCGCGCAGCGCCTGCTGAAACCAGCGGTCAAACTGTTCGGCAGGCGTGGCGGCCATGTCCGCGCGGTGCAGGGTATCCTTGAGGTATTCTTCGCGAAAAGCCGACAAGTCCATGCCCGCACTGTAGCACCGCTGCGCCCGCGCGGCAAGCGCAAAGCGTGTGCGCAGCAGGGGCCGGGGTCTGTTTCCGTGTCGGGCAATCCATATGGACATTGATTGAACGATTGCATCCTGATACGCTTGTCTGGGAAACTGTAACTCTTTATTTTGAAAAGCGCTGTTCATGAACAGGGCAACACCTATCATTTTGGGGAGTGAGGATGTGAGTACCATCTAACCGAACCGGAGGGAGACTGCTGACAGGGAGGACGGAGAAACAGCCCCCGCATAGGCGCGCGGTTCAGTCCCGACGGGCTTCGGGCGCGGGGGCGCTGCGGGGTCGCAGCCGCAGCTGCGCGCGGCAGGTGGGCCAGTTCGTGTCGCTGCCCATGAGCTCCGTGAGCCAGGGCTCATCCGGCAGGCGGGCGGCGTTGTTGAAGGCGGCGGGTTGGGTGATGCGGGTGAAGAGGACGCGGCGCACGGCGCTCTTGGGCAGGCGGCGGATGCCGTAGCCGGCGGCCAGCCCATCGCGCGCCATGTTGGACGACCAGAAGCGGAAATACTCCCCCTCGTCCTGCACGAGTACGACGAGGTGCCCGCGCTCCCCGGCGCCGATGGCATCGTTCCACCACAGCTTGGCCACATCGCCGGGGCGGGCTTGCGCCCAGTCCGTAAAGCTGATGCCCGCTCCCAGTCGGGCGATGAGCAGGGCGTAGCCGGGACCGTTGGCGTTGGCATAGCCCCAGGCACCCACCCCGTCGGGCACGAGCTGCGGCAGCAGCGCTTGCCAGGCCTCGGGGGAGATGAGGCGCTGCCCCCGGCTCTCCTCCCAGCGCAGCAGGGCGCTGAGCACGGCGGCGTAGACGGCGGCTGAGCAGAAAGAGGGGCGCGCCGTGCGGGCATCGAAGCGCGGGCGGCGCTGAGCCGCATCCCAGCGGAAAGCATCCTTGAGCGCCTGCTTGGCGGTATCATCGGTGCTGTAGCCGCCGGCGCCGTGGCGCTGGAGCTCGACCATCGCCTGCTGCAACGCGTGGCGCCAGGGCAGGGGCGCGCGGGCGCTGCTGTGGTGGCGCGCCTTGAGCTGCGGTGCCGCCGCAGCGGGCAGCAGGGCGAGGGCGAACAGGAGCAGCAGCAGCGAGCGGAGCATGCCGCAGTGTAGCGTGGGGCGGCCGTCGGCGCAAGTAAGAAAAAATACCAAATAGGACTTGCCATTTAGTTAAGTGATGATAATATATCGCGCGTGAAAACTAATAGCATCCTCCTCGGACTGGCTCTGGCGGCGCTGCCGTCGGGGGCGGCGTGGCAGTACCGCTTGCCGGACACGGGCTTGCTGCCCTATGCGGCGCGTGTCTCGGGCACCAATGCCATGGGGGAGCGCCACGGGGGCTCGACTTTGCAGTGGGAGCGCGTCAACGTGCAGGTGCCGCTGGCGGATCCCTTCCGCAGCGGGGGCGAGGGCTGGATGTTCAACGCGAGCCTGGGGCTGGATTGGACGCATCTGAAGGCGACAGGGCAGGTGCGCCCGGAGCATGAGGACTTGTTCACGCTGACCCTCCCGCTGGAGGTAGTCTGTCCCTTGTCGCAGGGGCGGCACGTGGCCTTTTGCTTCTTCCCCACGGTGGCGACGGACGGCGCGGGCAGCGGGCACAGCTTTGTACCGGTCAGCGCGGTGGACTACCGTCTGTACCGGAGCGAGACCTTCACCTGCTCGGTGGGTCTGTCCTACGATTCGCATACCATTGACAGCTATGTGACCCCCTACGTCACCTTTGTCTGGAAACCGACGCCGGATTGGCGCATCAGCCTGACGGACTGCGCCCTGCGCGGCATGCGCGAGCTGGGCGGCGGCTGGGCGGCCGGGCTGTTTGCCGGCGGCGTGTTCGGCACCTGGGCGATGCACGAGCAGGAGGGCACCACGCTGCTGCGCCTGCGCTCGCTGGTGGCGGGCGCGCGCGTGGAGCGCGTGTTCTCCCGCAACGAGCACACCACGAGCTTCTTCTTTGCGGATGTGGGCTCGACGGTCACAACCTCGCTGCAGCGCGTGCGTCCCCGCGCGCTCGATGAGCCCCTGTCGAATCACCACTATCACCCCGGGCTGTATGTTTCGCTGGGCTTCGATTGCCGCTTTTGAGCTTCCGCAGGCGCTTTTTTTGCGTGATTCACAGACAAAAAACTTGACAGGTTGGGGCAACGCGGGTATTCTTGCCGTCCGTTCCTGAACTTTTAACCACAAACACAACGATATGATGCGTTCCGTCACTGTACGTAAAGGAGAACCGATCGATCGCGCCCTCAAGCGCCTCAAGACGAAGTTGGACACCGAGGGCATTCTGGAGGAGATGCGCCGCCGCCGCAACTTCGAGAGCCCCATGGATGAGAAGAAGCGCAAGGCTCGTTCCGCCAGCAAGCGCAACAAGGTGAAGTGGCACTTCACCAACAAGGAGGAAATCCCGGCTTCCGCCGTGACCCCCGCTGAGGCCTAAACGAAGCCTGTTCAGGAATTTTTTCGGAGACGGGTGGGCGCGTGCGTCCGCCCGCTTTCGTTTTTCGCGGGGCGAACGCATTTTTGCCTTGCCAAGCCATACGGAAAAGGCTATTTATAACGCGCTTATCAACCTCGGGCGGCTTTGTCGCGCCGCTCTACAAACCAAACCGAACCGATATGGGTCAACAACACCGTCAGGAGACGAAACGTCGCCGCCGCCGCGCTTACATCAAGCGCCAAAAGGAAATCGCCAGGAACAGCAAGAGCACGGCTCCCGTGCAGCTTGCCAAGAAAGTGGCTCAACCCACCGAGGCGTAATTCTCTCCCTCTTTTCCCAATAGGACAAAACGCGCATGCCTGTTTCGGGCATGCGCGTTTTGCGTGGCAGCGGCAGGGGCGCTCGTGCGTGAGCAAGATGCCGGTTGCGCTTGCGGCGGGGGTGTGCCTCACAGCCACTCCAGTCCCACGGCTTTGCGGACGCGGCTCAGGGTGGCGGCCGCTTCCTCGCGGGCTCGGGCAGCTCCCTGCGTCAGCACCTCGTCCACATACTCGGGGTGGGCGAGGATGTGCTCGCGGCGCTCGCGGGCGGGGCGGAAGAACTCCCAGTACGCCTCGAACAGCTCTTTCTTGAATTGCCCGTAGCCCACGCCGCCGGCATGGTGGCGCGCCACCATGTCCGCGTACTGCTCGGGGCTCGCAAAGAGCTTGTAGAGCGCCAAAATGATGGAGCCCTCGGTGGGTTTGGGGGCTTCCAGCGGG
>JBJEVL010000305.1:0-5755 GCA_051884335.1 Akkermansia sp.
GAATGCCTAAAATGAAGTTTCTTTCGCCTTGTCGCATTTAGTCTTGCAATTCAGCAATGAACCCGAAAAACTGCATCCCAGCGGAAAAAGACTCAGGCATGACAGCCCCACCCGTTGCACGCCGTCCGGCTCTGTGCCATGATGAACCCATGGCACAGGATACGATTGCGGCTTTGGCGACACCACCGGGCAACGGAGCACTGGCGGTGCTGCGCGTCAGCGGCGCGGCGGCGCGCGCCGTGGTGGAAGCCTGCACGGGCGGTCGCCGCCTGGAGCCGCGCCGCGCCACCCTGCTGCGGGTGCGCGATGCGGCGGGGCACACCCTGGACACGGCGGTAGCGACGCTGTTTGCCGCCCCGGCCAGCTTTACGGGGGAGGATGTGGTGGAGCTTTCCTGCCACGGCGGCATGCTGGTGTGCGCGCGAGTGCTGAAGCGGCTGCTGAGCTGCGGGGCGCGCCCGGCGGAGCCCGGAGAGTTCTCGCGCCGCGCCTTCGAGAACGGCAAGATGGATTTGACACAAGCCGAGGCCATTATGGACGTCATCGCCGCCGGCAGCGATCTGGCGCTGCGCGCGGCGCAGGATCAGCTGGGCGGCGCCCTCAGCGCGCGGGTGCGCGCGGCGCTGGACAGCCTGCTGGATGTGACGGCGCAGCTGGTGGCCTACATCGACTTTCCCGAGGAAGATATTGAGCCCGCCACGGCGGACGCGCTGCTGGCGCAGCTGCGGGCGCTGCGCGCCGATCTGGCAGCGCTGCTGGCCACGGCGGGAGAGGGGCGCGTGCTGCGCGAAGGCATTGCCACCGCCATCATCGGCGCGCCGAATGTGGGCAAGTCGAGCCTGCTCAACGTGCTGGCAGGCTACGAGCGCGCCATTGTCAGCCCGCGCGCGGGGACGACGCGCGACACGGTGGAGGAGCGCGTGCTGCTGGGCGGGCTCTGCCTGCGCCTGACGGACACGGCGGGGCTGCGCGAGAGTGCCGATGCGCTGGAGCGCGAAGGCATGGAGCGCAGCCGCCGCGCGGGGGCTGCGGCCGACCTCATCATCGAAGTGGCGGACAGCTCGCAGCCCCGCCCTGCCCCGCTGCCCGCCTTTGCGGGAGTGCCGCGCCTGCTGCTGCTCAACAAATGCGACCTGCCGACCCACCCCGACTGGGCGGACAGCGAGGGGCTGCGCTTCTCCTGCCGCACGGGTGAGGGGTGCGAGGAGCTGGCGGCGGCGCTGCGCGGACTTTTCCTGCACCGCCATGCGGAGAGCGACACGCTGGTGGCCGTCAACGCCCGCCACCGCTACGCCCTGCAACAGGCGCTGGAGGAGCTGGAGCGCGCGGAGGAGAGCCTGCGCGCCGCCGAGCCGCCGGAGCTGACGGATGTGTTCCTGCGCGGGGCGCTGGATGCGCTGGGCAGCATCACCGGGCAGGTGGACACAGAGGATGTGCTCGACCGCGTGTTCTCGACCTTCTGCCTGGGCAAGTGAGCCCCGCCGTGCTCAGGGACGGCGGCAGCCGCGCAGCTCAACGAGCGTGAGCTCCGGCGGGCAGAACAGGCGGAAGGGCAGGATGCTGCACCCCACACCGCGCGCGATGTAGAGCCGCTGCCCCCCGGCCGCGCGGTGCCAGCCGCCGCGCCAGCGCTCGCGCGTGTAGCCTCCGGGGGCGCAGAGCTGCCCGCCGTGCGTGTGGCCGCAGAAGATGGCATCCGCCGCGTCCGGGGCATATTTCCAGAAGGAGCTGGGGTAGTGGGAGAGGATGATGCGCGGCACCTCGGCAGCGGAAGCCGCATCCTTCCACAGCGGCCGCAGGGGGCCGCCGTGGGCAGTGAGATAGCCGCCGATGTCCAGCGGGTGCTGCGCATCGAAGTGGTGGCGGTGCACCGTGGCATGACACTGTTGTGCCCCCAGGAGATGCAGGCGCGGGGCGCGCCGCCCGTCGTCGTGATTGCCGATAACGTAGTAGCAGGGAATGTCGCGCAGCAACGGTGCCAGCACCCGCTCCGTCTCCTCGCGCGGCAGCGCCGCCCCGGCGGTAAAGCCGTTGGGGTAGTCGCCCAGCGAGAAGAGAACATCGGGCTTGAGCGCACGCACCACCTCTACCAGCTGCCGGGCGCACTCCCCCTGCCCGGCGGTCAGGTGCCAGTCGGCGATGACGACCGCGCGGAAGCTGCGCCCGTCGTCCGGCCACTGCGGCAACTCCAGCACCACCTGCTCCGTCCGCAGCTCGCGCGAGGCGCACACACCCCACCACAGCATCCCCCCTGCCCCCGCGATCAGCAGGCAGGTAAACAACAGGCTGATCAGTACGCGGCGCATGGAGGCTTCAATCGATGTCCAGCGAGACGGGGCAGTGGTCGGAGCCTGTGATGTCGGGGTGAATCTCGGCGGCGCGCACGCGGGGCATCAGGCTTTCGGACACGCCGAAGTAGTCGATGCGCCACCCGACATTGCGCGCGCGCGCACCGCCGCGGAAGCTCCACCAGGAGTAGCAATCGCGCGCCTCGGGGTGCAGGCGACGGAAGCTGTCCGCAAAGCCCGCCGCCAGCAGCGCACTGAAGCCCGCGCGCTCTTCGTCCGAAAATCCGGCAGAAAAGTGGTTGGTATCGGGTCGAGCGATGTCGATTTCCTCATGCGCCACGTTGAGGTCGCCGCAGAAGATCACGGGCTTGAGCTGCGCGAGCCGGCAGAGGTAGGTGCGGAAGGCGGCATCCCACTCTTGGCGGTAGGGCAGCCGCGCCAGCTCGTTCTGCGAGTTGGGTGTGTAGCAGTTGACGAGGTAGAAATCCGCGAACTCCATGGTCGCCACGCGCCCCTCGCTGTCATGGGCGGGGTCGCCGATGCCGAGCGAGCTGCTCAGCGGTGCCACGCGCGAGAGGATGAGGGTGCCGCTGTAGCCGGGGCGCTGCGCGGGGTTCCACAGGGCATGAGCCCAAGAGTCCACCCAAGCGTTGCGCACCTGCTCCGGGCGCGCCTTGATTTCCTGCAGGCAGAGCACATCCGGCGCCAGCGCATCCATTTTGTCCGCCAGCCCTTTGCCGAGGGTGGCGCGCAGACCGTTGACATTCCAACTCACGAGCTTCATGGCTCCAACTTAACACGCCGCCCTCCCCTTGTCAACGCCCATATCCTGCGCGGAACATCCGCGCAGCGCGTGCGCGACAGCTCATCGACCAACGACGGCATGCCCGGCGGCTCCTCTGCTCCCGGCAGCGCCGGACACAGCCCGTGCGGGGCTGAAAATCGCTTGCGCTGCGGGGTAGCGGCGGGGTAGAATGGGCGGCGTGCAGGTATCGCTGACGACGGATGAGGCGGGGAATCTGCGGCTGTGCCCGGCGGGGGTGCTGCCGCGGCTGGAGCACGCGCTGGCGCATTCGGCGGCGGCGGGGATGCTGGATTTGGTGCGCTTCGGGCTGCCGGCGGGGGCGTCGCCGCTGATGGCATGGCTGCAGGAGCAGGCGCGGCGGCGGCTGATGAATCTGGCGCGGGCGCTGCGGCGCGGGGATGCGGAGCCGGAGGCGGTGCTGCGCGTGAGCGCCGGGGAGGCGGCGCGCCTGCTGGTGGCCATGCCGCCGCTGTACGGCGCAGCGGTGGGGGCGGCGCAGGTGCAGGAGTGGTTTGAGGGCTTAGCGGGGGCGGTGGAGCTGGCGGCGCAGCGCGAGTGTTGCAGCGCGGCGGAGTGGTTGGGGCGCTTGGGCGAAGGATGGCGTCAGCTGGGCGCGCTGTGCTTTCACTTGGCGGAGAACGCGGGCGAGGGGGCGGAGAGCGCGCCCTTTGCGTTCTTGGCGACATTTGTCCACCGCGCGGGGCCGGATGGCAAGCCGCGTCACGCGCCGCTGGGGCTGGCGGCGCAGCTCTGCGCGGGGGATGCTCCGGCGCTGGCTGCCCTGCTGCGTCCGCTGCGCCGGCTGGCGGAGCAGAGCGCGTTTTTCCGCGAGCTCATCAACAGCCGCGCGGTGTACCGCCCCTGCGGCTGGAGCGCGCGGCAGGCCTACGCTTTTTTGGAGGCGCTGCCTCTGGCGGAGGCGGCGGGAATCGAGGTGCGGATGGTGAATTTGTGGAAGAGCCTGCCGCCGCGGGCGGAGTTGCAGGTGCAGCTCGACCCGGCAGAGGGCGGCGGCAGGGAGAACCGCGCTCCGGCGCTCAACATCGGCTCGCTGCTGCGCTTTGTGCCGCAGGTGGCGCTGGGCGACCGCTGCCTGACGCCGGAGGAGCTGGAGGAGTTGCTGGCGGGGGAGGAGGACGGCCTGGTGCGCTTTCGCGGGGAGTGGGTGCGGCTGGATCGCACTAAGCTGCGGCAGCTGCTGGAGAGCTGGCGGCAGGCGGCACGCATGGCGGCGGGGGGTATTCCGCTGACGGCGGGGCTGCGCTGGTTGCTGGCGCCGCGCTCGCAGCGCCCGGCGGGACTGCCGGAGGGGGAGCCGCGCGTGGTGGCGGGCCCGCTGCTGGCACCGATGCTCAGCCAGCTGTGCTTTTGCCCGCGCGAGCCGCTGCTGCCGCCGCGGGTGGAGGCGCTGCTGCGCCCTTACCAACGCGAGGGGGTGCGTTTTCTGCTGGGGGTGACGGAGGCGGGCTTCGGCGCCTGTCTGGCGGATGACATGGGGCTGGGCAAGACGCTGCAGGTGATTGCTTGGCTGCTGCACTTGCAGGCGGCAGGGGCGCTGCAGGGGCGGGCGGCGCTGGTGGTGGCTCCGGCGTCGCTGCTGGAGAATTGGCGCGAGGAGCTGGCGCGCTTTGCGCCGCAGCTGCGGGTGCGGCTGCTGCATCCCTACGCGCTGAGCCGCGGCGAGCAGGAGCAGCTGCGCCTGCGCCCGGAGGTGCTGCTGGGTGATGTGCAGGTGGCGCTCACGACCTACGGCATGCTCACGCGCTTGGCAGAGCCGTTGGCGGGGGTGGAGCTGCCCGCGCTGGTGCTCGACGAGGCCCAGGCCATCAAGAACAGCGACAGCGCGCGCGCCAAATCTGCACGGTTACTGAGCGCATCGCGGCGCATCGCGCTGACGGGCACGCCGGTGGAGAATAATCTGATGGAATTAAAATCGCTCGTTGACTTCCTGAACCCGGGTTTGCTGGGGGGAGACAAGGAGTTTGCGGCGCTGCTGGCCGCCATGGGGCATGACTACACACCGCTGCGGCGGCTGGTGCGTCCCTTTATGCTGCGGCGGCTCAAGAGCGACCCCGCCCTGCTGCCGGAGCTGCCGCCCAAGACGGAGCAGCCGGCCTGGTGCTACCTGACGCCGCTGCAAACGAAGTTGTACGCGCGCGAGGTGGAGGGGCTGCGAGCGGTGGCGGCGGAGCCGGACCCGGCGCTGCGGCTGTCGCTGGTGCTGCCGGTGCTGGGGCGGCTCAAGCAGATTTGCAACCATCCGGCGCAGTACGCCGGCGAGACGTGGTACGACCCCGCCGCGAGCGGCAAGTGGCAGCAGCTGGGGCAGCTGGCGCGGCGCATGGCGGCGGCGGGGGAGGCGGTGCTGGTGTTCACGCAGTATCGCCGCCTCATCGAGCCGCTGCACGATTATTTGGCGGAGATTTTCGGGCGCGAGGGGCTGGTGCTGCACGGCGGGATGCCGCCGACGGAGCGCCAGGCGGCGGTGCGCGCTTTCCAGCAGGCGGGTGGTGCGCCGTTCATGGTGCTGTCGCTGCGGGCGGCAGGCACGGGGCTGACGCTGACGCGCGCGCGCCATGTCATCCACTTCGACCGCTGGTGGAATCCGGCGGTGGAGAATCAGGCGAGCGACCGCGCCTACCGCATCGGCCAAAAGAATCCG
>JBJEVL010000306.1:0-5713 GCA_051884335.1 Akkermansia sp.
ACGGCGTTTTCTTGCTTCCCCTGCTTCGGTGCGTTTTTTTTTGAGGCAATGCGCGGGCTCTTCTTCGGCGGGACATGCCGCACTCCGCGCTTGCATTTCGGGCGAGCTGTGTCATGATAGCCGCGTATGGCTCATATCAACGATAACTTCCTGAAACTGCAAGCCGGGTACCTCTTCCCGGAAATCGGTCGCCGCGTTGCCGCCTTTGCGGCAGCCAACCCCGATAAAGCTCCCCAGATCATCCGCTGCGGCATCGGCGATGTCACCGAACCGCTGCCTCAGGTCGCCATCGACGCCATGCACAAGGCGGTGGACGACCAGGCCAAGCGCGAGACTTTCCACGGCTACGGCCCCGAGCAGGGTTATGCTTGGCTGCGCGAGGCGATCGCCACCGTGAGCTACCAGCAGCGCGGCATCGACATCAGCGCCGATGAAATCTACGTCTCCGACGGCGCCAAGTGCGACACGGGCAACATCCTCGACATCTTCGGCCACAACAACATCATCGCCGTGCCCGACCCCGTGTACCCCGTCTATGTGGACACCAATGTCATGAACGGCAACACGGGCGCCGCCCGCCCCGACGGCTCCTACGAGGGGCTGGTCTACCTGCCCTGCACGCCCGAGAACGGTTTTGTGCCCGATGTGCCCTCGCAGCATGTCGACATCGTCTACCTCTGCTTCCCCAACAACCCCACGGGTGCTGTCGCCAACTACGAGCAGCTCAAGAAGTGGGTGGACTACGCGCTGGCCAACGACACCATCCTGCTCTACGACGGTGCCTACGAGGCTTTCGTGACCGAGGAGGGCATCCCCACCAGCATCTTCGCCATTCCCGGCGCCCGCCGCTGCACCATTGAGTTCCGCTCCTTCTCCAAGCAGGGCGGGTTCACGGGCGTACGCTGCGGCTACATCGTCATCCCGTCCGAGCTGCAGGGCAAGGACGCCGAGGGCAACGCCGTGTCCGTCTCCAAGCTCTGGAGCCGCCGCCACACCACCAAGTTCAACGGCGCGAGCTACATCGTGCAGCGCGGCGCCGCCGCCCTCTTCACCCCCGAAGGGCAGCAGCAGACCCGCGCCCTCATCGACCACTACCTCACCAACGCCAAGCTGCTGAGCGAAGCCTGCCGCAAGGCCGGGCTCAAGGTGTGGGGCGGCTCGAATGCCCCCTATGTCTGGGTACAGACCCCCAACGGCATGGGCAGCTGGGAGTTCTTCGACAAGATGTTGCAAGAGGCGCTGGTCGTCATCACCCCCGGCGCGGGCTTCGGCGCCCACGGCGAGGGCTTCTTCCGCATCTCCGCCTTCAACAGCCGCGAGAATGTGACGGAAGTCTGCGCCCGCATCGCCAAGCTGCTGGCCTGAGCCTCTTTCGCCTGAACAAGCCCCCGCTGAACCCGCGTGCTCAGCGGGGGTTTTCGTGTTGCTTTTCTCCGCAGGATATGCCGGATTTCAGTTTCGCTCACTGGCAGGAGTGGTGTGCCGCCTACAAGCTCGATGTGGCGGCGCATGTGCTGCTCTACATTCTCATCGCGCTGCTGCTCAGCCGTGCGGTCACCTCCGTCCTGCGGCGCCTGCCCCACCTGCCGGCCACGGTGCAGCTGCTGCTGCGCCGCGTCATCAACGCGCTCATTTGGATGCTCTGCGCCCTGCAGGCGCTGCAGGAGCTGGGCATCAACCTCATGAGCGCGCTGGGCGCGGCGGGCGTCATCGGCGTAGCGGTGGGCTTTGCCGCCCAAACCTCGCTGAGCAACCTCATCAGCGGGCTCTTCCTCATGGGCGAGCGCTCGCTGCGGCTGGGCGACTACATCCATGTGGGCACCACGCAGGGAAGTGTCGAAGCCATCAACCTGCTCTCCATCCGCATCCGCTGCCCCGACAACAGCGTGGTGCGCATCCCCTGCGAGATGCTCATCAAGAACCCCGTCACCAACGAATCCCACGGCGAGCGCCGCCGCTGCGACATCGCCGTCGGCGTTGAATACGGCACCGACCTGCGCCGTTTGGAGGAGATTGCGCGCGAGGTGGTGGAAAACGAGCCCTACCTGCTCGACGAGCCGCCCATGCTCATGCGTTTCCGCGAATTCGGCGACAGCAGCATCAACCTCACCATCTGCGCCTGCTGCCGCAACAAGGACTACTACGGCACGCGCTACCGCTTTGCCCGCGCGCTCTACGAAGCCTTCACGCGCGAAGGTATCTCCTTTGCCTTCCCCACCCGCACCCTCATCAACGCCGCCCCGAAGGAGCCTCGCCCCCGCGCCTGACTCGGCAACGGGCCGGGACGGATGCCGGGGCGCTGCAAATGGGTTTGCAGATATCTCCGTGTCGGTGACCGTGGCCGGCGGCGGTTCAGCGGGACATTGCCGGTGGGCTTGCAGACGGCTCAGCGGCGGCGCAGCTGTTGCAGGCGCTTTTCCCAAGCCGCTGCCTCCGCTTCCTGCTCGGCGGCGCACTCGCCGCTGCGCAGGCACTCGATGAGGCGCTCCATCGCCTGCGGACAATCCTGCCCGGCAGACAGGCGCAGGTAGGTCATCGCCTGCTCCTCGTTGGGCGCTGCGCCCGCCTCGCCCGCCAAGAGCAGCTCCGCATAGACCCACTGCGCCAGCGGGTCGCCCGCCGATGCCCCCATGGCATACCAGCGCACGGCCTGCGCCTTATCGGCAGGCAAGTCGGCCGCGCCGCGATAGTACAGGTTGCCCAGCGCAGTTGCTGCCTGCGGCACCCCGCCGCGCTGTCCCTCGCGCGCGGCCTTGGTGAGCCACTCGATGCCCTCGCTCCGCTGCTCCGGATGTTGCGCCAGCATGCGCCCGAGGCGGTACTGCGCCTCGGCAAGGCCGGCCTCCGCCGCCCGGCGCCAGTGGCTCAGGGCTGCCGTCTCGTCGCGGGGCGTGCCGCGCCCGTCGTAGCAGAGCTGCCCGAGGAACACATGCGACGCCGTGTGCCCCTGCGCCGCCGCCGCGCTGAACCAGCGGAAGGCTGCCGCATGGTCGGGCGGGAGCCCGTCCTTGCCGCCGTTGAGATAAATCCCCGCCAAATCCACTTGGGCAGGCAGGTAGCCCGCCTCCGCCGCCTTGGTGAGCCAGAGCATCGCCCCCTTCGTATCGGAGGCGTCGTGCTCCGCATTCGGCTTCAGCCGCTGTCGCGCCTGTTCATACATCTCCTCCGGCGTGCGGGGCGCGTCCTGCCGCAGCCGCTCCCCGCAGGAGAGCAGCAACAGCGGCAGAAGCGGCAGAAGCAAAAAAGCCTTCATCGCCTTGACCAGCGGGAGGGGAAAACGAACACAAAGGCTCAGCCCTGCTGCGCCGCCTTGCGGGCAGCCTTGGCTGCGGCCTTGGCAGCGCGCTCGGCAGCCTTGGCTTTCTCCTCCTCCGACATGATGCGCGGGAACACGGGCGTGGGTGCCTGCACCGACTGCCCCTCGGCCAAGAGCCCCCAGTGCAGCCCGGCGGGCGTCAGCCCCTCCGTCGACACCTGCAACTGCGCCAGCATGCGCGCCGAAGCCTCGGGCAACGCGCAGCCCAGCAGGTACGCCACATGCGCGCAGCTCTCCAGCAAGTGGAAGAGCACGCGCTGTAGCTCGGGAAGTCTCCCCTCCTCCTTGGACATGCGGAAAGGTTGTGTCTGCTCGATGTAGGCGTTGCACTGCTTGACATGCTCATTGAGCGCACCGAGTGCATCGGCCGTGTTGTAGGCGTCCATGCAGGTCGCAAACTTCTTCTCCGTCTCGCTCAGGTGGGCACGCAGGGCGGCGGAGAGTGCGTCATCGCCCTCGCCGCGGCTCACCACGCTGCCCAGGTAGCTCTTGCACATGTTGAGCGAGCGGTTGCAGAGGTTGCCCAGGTCGTTGGCCAACTCCGTGTTGTAAATCATCTTGAGGCGCTCGGCATCGTAGTCGCTGTCGTAGCCCGTCTTGGTGTCGCGCACGAGGTAGTAGCGCAGCGCCTCCGCGCCGAACACATCGCAGAGGTCGTTCGGGTCCACAATGTTGCCCAGCGACTTGCTCATCTTCTCGCCGCGGATATTCAGCCAGCCGTGCACGAGCAGGCGCGGCATCTCCGCATCCGCAAAGCCCATCGCATGCAGCATGCAGAGCCAGTACACCCCGTGCGCCGGCACGAGAATGTCCTTGCCGATGACCTCGCAGGCCGCCGGCCACAGCCGGTTGAAGTCCGGCAACGACGCATCGCCCTCACTGAGGTAGCCCGCAAAGGAGATGTAGTTGACCAGCGCATCGAACCACACATAGGTGACGAAATCCGGGTCAAAGGGCAAGGGAATGCCCCACGCCAAACGCTCCTTGGGGCGCGAGATGCAGAGGTCGACCCCCTCGGCGCGCTCAATGGCGCTCAGGAGGTTCTGGCGGCGGAACTCCGGGGTGACCACCTCGGGATGTGTGCTGACATACGCCCGCAGCCACGCCACATGCGCGCTGAGGTTGAAGTACCAGTTCTCCTCCTCCAGCTCAATCACCTCGCCCCACTCGGAACCGAAATTGCCGTCCTCCCCGCGCTCCTTGTCGGTGAGGAACTGCTCTTGGCGCACGGAGTAAAAGCCCTTGTAAGCCTTCTTGTACAGGCAGCCCCTGTCCTTCAGGTCGGTGAGAATCTTCTGCACGCAGCGCACATGACGCGGGTCGCTCGTGGCCGCCCAGCCGTCGTAGGCAATCCCCAATCGCTCCCACAGCGCGATGAACTTCTGCATGACATCGTTGGCATACTGCTCGGGCGAAACGCCCGCGGCCTCGGCCTTCTGCTGCACTTTTTGGCCGTGCTGGTCGACCCCGGTGAGCAGGTAGACCTCCTCACCGCACATTCGATGCCACCGCGCGAGAACGTCCGCAAGGACCTTTTCGTATGCGTGCCCGATGTGCGGAGCACCATTGGTGTAATCAATCGCGGTGGTAATATAAAACATAGCGGACAGCAGCTTAGCACGTTTCAGCCGCTTCCGCAAGGGTAAAGCTCGGCATGAAAGCCTCAGCTGCGGCGATTGGGGTGCAGGTCGCGCCGGTGCTCCTCGCGGTCGTCGCGGTTGCGGAGGGTGTGGCGCTTCTCCCGGCGGGTGACGCGCTCCAGCGTCATGCGGCGCTTCTCGCTGCGGCGCTCCAGCTCGGCGATCTCATTCTCGAGGTTGAGGAAGTGCTCGTAGCGCTCGGGGCTCAGCTCCCCGCTCTCCAGCGCGGCGCGGATGGCGCAGCCCGCATCGCGGCGGTGGGAGCAGTCGGCAAAGCGGCACTGCCCGGCCAGCGCGCTCAGGTCGGCAAACTCGGCGCGCAGGGTGGCGGCATCCGTCTACATCTGCACCTCGCGGATGCCGGGGTTGTCGATGAGCACCCCACCGCCGGGCAGCACAACCAGCTCGCGCGCTACGGTCGTGTGGCGCCCCTTGCCTGTCACGGCGTTCACCTGACCCGTCTCCAGCCACTCCCCGCCCAGCAACGAGTTGACCAGCGTGCTCTTGCCCACGCCGGAGGAGCCGACCACCATGAGCGTCTGCCCCTTGGGGACGCGGCGCAGAAACTTGGGATAGCCCTTGCGCCAGCGCGCGGCAATGATGTAGACCTCCGCCCCGGCGGCCTCCAGCTCGGCGCGCACGCGAGCGAGAGTGGCCTCGTCCGCCTCGTCCGCCTTGTTGACCAGCACCACGGGGCGGGCGCCGCACTTGCGGATGAGAGTCAGGTAGCGCTCCGTGCGCCGGAGGTTGTAGTCCC
>JBJEVL010000307.1:0-5676 GCA_051884335.1 Akkermansia sp.
CGCTCGCTGAGCGGGCGCGTGCTGCGGGCGTGGAAGCAGTTGCTGCGCACGGTGCATCGCACACCCTGCCGCGTGGCAGCCGGCATTGAGTTGGTGTTGCCGCCGGGGGCGAACCGCGCTGCCGTGCAGCGGACGGCGGAGCTCGCCGCCGCCGCGGCGGCGGATGCGTGGCGCTTGGGCTTCGACGCGGTGGAGCTGCAGCCGCAGGGCGGGGAGGCGCTGAGTCCCGATGCCGCCCGCATGCTCAGCCGTGTGTTGCATGCGCTGCGCCGCGCGGTCGGGCGGCGCTTCCCCCTGCTGCTGCGCCTGCCGTGCGACGGGCGGGACGCGCCGGAGCTCCTGCCGACGGAGGTGGATATTGTGGAATGCGCGGTGGGTACATCGCCCGATGCTGCCGCAGCCTTGCGGAGCCTGACGGGGCGGGCGGTGATGCTCGGCAGCGGTCGGGGAGCCCTGCCGTGGCTGACGCGGCACCTGCGCGGCGGTGGGGTCGACCTCGTGGTCGTGCGGGATGCGGAGGAGCTGCAGAGCCTGCTGCGCTGAGCGGCGCTCAGAATTCGCGCAGCTCTTCGAGCTTGCTGCGCAGCGCCTCGACCATGGGGTGCGCCATCATGCGGCTGAAGGAGCTCATGGGCACCGGATGGCGCAGCACGCAGACATACAGCGGCTGCGGGAGTTTTTCCACATGGGCGGTTTCGCCGGGGCGGATGACCCCCGCGAAATCGCCGTCGAGCTGGTAGGGCAGCGTGGCTTCGGTCGTGATGTCGCAGCTCCCCACGCAGCGCAGCTTGGTGAAATCGGTGGTGTTGCGCATGGTAGCCCCCCGGTGCAGCATGTAGGTGATGACCTCGTACAGAATCCCGATGCTTTCCAGCTGGATGACGGCTGCATCGAGCAGCCCGTCGCTGTAGCTGGCGTCGGCAAAGAGATGGGCGGCGCCGCCGTAGCGCTTGCCGTTGCCGAGGATGAGCTGCGTGGCGTGCAGCACCTCGCCGTTCGGCAGCGTCAGCTCCATGAGGGGGTGGTGCTCCACGGCGACGCGGATGGCGGTGATGATGTGCGCCGCCGCGCCCAGCCGGCGCTTGAGCTTGGGGGTGATGCGCTCGATGATGCGCGCATCGGGACCGAAGCCTGCCATCTGGAGGAAGGGGCGCCCGTTGACGGTGAAGATGTCGACCGGCTGCCGCACGCTGTCGCGGATGGCCTCCAGCGCCAGGTCGAAGCGCCGCGAGCCGATGCCCATCTCGCGCGCAAAGACATTCATGGTGCCGCAGGGGATGATGCCCAGCGCGCTCGGCGTGCCGATGAGCCCCTGCGCGGCGTTCATGAGGGTGCCGTCGCCGCCCGCCACCGCCACCACGGGCTCGCCGCTCTCGGCGAGCGCGCGGGCCTGTACCGTCAGGTCCTCCGCGCTCTTGGTGCCGATGATGCGGAAGTCGGCGCGGTGCTCATCGAGCCACGCCTTGAGCCCCGAGCGAAACAGGCTGCCCGCCTTGGGGTTGATCAGCAGGGGAACGGGGTGCGCCATGGGGTCAGAGGAACAGGCTGATGAGAGGGGGAACAACAGCCGAGGCAAATGCAATGGTGAAGGCCGGGGAGTCGATGAGGTCGAAGATGCCACCGATACCCGGCAACAGCGAGCCGCTGTCCTTGACTGCCACACCGCGCTTGATGAGCGATCCCGCCAAATCCCCGGCGACGGAGAGGATGAACAGAACGGTGCCGATGAGGAGGTAGGTGAGGATGTGTCTGAGAGTCTCCGAAAGCGTCACCGAGGTCCACATGACCTTGGCGAGGAAGAAACCGATGGTCAGGGTGATGATGTAGGAGCCGATGATGCCCTCCCACGATTTCTTGGGTGAGACGGCGGGGCTGAAGGGTCGCTTGATGAAACGCCGCCCGAGCAGCACGCCGCAGCAGTAAGCCCAGATGTCGCTCATCTTGGTGAAGAGAATCAGCCAAAGCAGCAGGGGAATGCGGTAGGTCGTCAGAGGACCGAACGCGAAGCAGAAGAGCCAGCCGGGGTAGATGAAACTCAGCAGGGTGAGCCCCATGGATTTGAGGGCATCCGCGCCGCTGCGACCGCGATAATCCATGCGGATCAGCTCGCAGAGAAAGGCGATGAGCGTGTAGGCAACGAGCAAGCTCACCGCGAGGGTTCCGGTGAGTGTGCTCCCGGTGCGGCCCAGCATCAACGCGAGGGTCATGATCCACGGGTAAGCTATGCCGCCGATGAGGACAAGGGCGCGGTTGGCACCGCTGCCCTTGAGCATGCGGAACCACTCCCAGGTGGTGAGGTTGCAGAAGAGGGCAATCAGGACGGCGTAGCCGATGGGGCTGTTCCACCACACGGCGGCGCCCAGCAGGGCGAGCAGGATGACCGTGCTGAACAGGCGCTGACAGAAGGTTTGCAGTTTGGGGCTCATGGGGAGGGGCTCCGGAGGAGGTGCCGCCCGCCCCACGGGCGTGGGGCGGGCAGAGGAGGGGCTTGTTTTCTCAGTGTGCGCAGGCGCCGCAGCTCCAGTGCGCGCGGATGTCGGCAAAGAAGTCGTTGCCCTTGTCATCCACCAGAATGTAGGCGGGGAAGTCCTTGACGGTGATCTTCCAGATGGCTTCCATGCCCAGCTCGGGGTATTCCACGCATTCGATGCTCGTGATGCAGTTCTTGGCGAGATCTGCCGCCACGCCGCCGATGGAGCCGAGGTAGAAGCCGCCGAACTTTTGGCAGGCATCCGTGACGCACTGCGCGCGGTTGCCCTTGGCGATCATGATCATGCTGCCGCCGTGGCTCTGGAAGAGCTCCACGTAGGAATCCATGCGCCCGGCGGTGGTGGGGCCGAAGGAGCCGCTGGGGTAGCCCTCGGGGGTCTTGGCGGGGCCGGCGTAGTAGATGGGGTGGTCTTTGATGTACTGCGGCAGATCCTTGCCCGCATCCAGCAGCTCCTTGAGCTTGGCATGGGCAATGTCGCGCCCCACGATGATGGTGCCGGTGAGCGACAGGCGGGTCTTGACGGGGTACTTCGAGAGCTCGGCAAGCACCTCGCTCATGGGGCGGTCGAGGTCGATGGGTACGCCCGCTGTCTTGGTCTCGCGCAGCTCGGCGGGGATGTACTTGCCCGGGTCGTACTCCAGCTCCTCGATGAAAATGCCCTCGGGGGTGATTTTCGCCTTGCAGTTGCGGTCGGCGGAGCAGGAGACACCCAGCGCCACGGGGCAGGAGGCACCATGGCGCGGCAGGCGCACCACGCGCACATCCAGCGCAAACCACTTGCCGCCGAACTGGGCACCCAGCCCCAGCTTCTCGGCTTCCTTCTTCAGCTCGGCTTCCAGCTCGAGGTCGCGGAAGGCGCGCCCGTGCTCGTTGCCGCTGGTGGGCAGGTTGTCGTAGTACTTGGTGGAGGCGAGCTTGACCGTCTTGAGGCAGAGCTCGGCGCTCGTGCCGCCCACGACAAAGGCAACATGGTAGGGCGGGCAGGCCGCCGTGCCCAGCGTGCTCATCTTCTGCACCATGAACTTCTTGAGCGATTCGGGGTTGAGCAGCGCCTTCGTCTCCTGGTAGAGGTAGGTCTTGTTGGCCGAGCCGCCGCCCTTGGCGATGAAGAGGAAGCTGTACTCCATGCCGTGGTCGGTGGCAAAGAGGTCGATTTGGGCGGGCAGGTTGGTGCGCGTGTTGATTTCGTTGTACATGTCCAGCGCGACATTTTGGCTGTAGCGCAGGTTGTTCTTGGTGTAGCAGTCGTAGGCACCGTGGGAAATCTGCTCGGCATCGTCGCAGCCCGTCCAGACCTGCTGCCCCTTCTTGCCCACGCAGATGGCGGTGCCCGTGTCCTGGCACAGGGGCAGCACCCCCATGGCGGCCACCTCGGCATTGCGCAGCAGGGTGAGCGCCACGCTCTTGTCGTTCTCAGAAGCTTCGGGGTCGGAGAGAATAGCCTGCACCTGCTTCAGGTGCTCGGGACGCAGGTAGAACGCCACATCGTGCCACGCTGTTTCGGCCAGCAGGCGCAGCCCCTCGGGCGCAACCTTGAGCATGGGTTTGCCCTCGAACTCACCGAGACTCACATAATCCTTGGTGAGCAGACGGTACTGGGTGGTATCTTCCCCCATGGGGAACATTTCCTGATACACAAAGGGAGGTGTTGCCATAACGCAGCCGTTTTAACACAGACACGCGCGCATAGCGAGCAAAAAACGCTTGTCGCCCAACGCGCGGGCGTACCGCAGCGGGGCTTTTTTTGTCATGAAGCAGTATGCTCTTGCCTTTTTCAGGCATTCCTATATAATAATGCCGCTTTTTTTACCGTCTTCTTAACTTTACAGTCAGAATATCATGGAAATTACCATCAACAAGACGAGCGACTGCCAAGCCACGCTTCAGGCAACAGCCACTCCCGCCGAGGTGAGCGCGGTCAAGGACTCCGTCATCGCCGCCTATGCCTCCGGCGCCCGCATCCCGGGCTTCCGCCCCGGCAAGGCTCCCAAGAGTGTGATTGTCAAGCGCTACGGCGAGGCCATCAAAGACGAGCTCGACCTTCGGATGCAGAACGACATTCAGGAGAAAGCCCTGGAGGAGAATCCCGAGCTCAAGGTGCTCGATTTCGGCAAGCCCGAGTGCGGCGAACAGGCCGATGGTTCCTACACCCTGAGCAGCACGCTGACGATTGTGCCCACCTTTGAACTGCCGGAGTACATGGGCATTGAGGTGACGGTTCCCTCGACCGAGGTGAGCGACGACGAGGTGGAGGAGACGATGAAGCGCTACGCCGAGGCCTCGGCCAAGCACGAGGTGGTCGAGCGCGCCGCCGCGATGGGCGACATCGCCGTCATTGATTTCAAGACCACGGTGGAGGGCAAGCCCGCCGCCGAGTTCTGCGGCAAGCCGCTGGGCTTCATGGAGGGGCGCGAAGGCCACTGGCAGGCCGTGGAGGCAGACTCCTTCATGCCCGGATTGGGTGAGGGTCTCGTCGGGCTCTCCGCCGGCGACAGCAAGAGCATTGCCGTGGCGATGAAGGAGGATTTCCCCATCGCCGAGCTCGCCGGCAAGACGGTTGATTTTGCCGTGACGGTCAAGGAGGTGCGCGAGAAGGTCGTTCCCGAGGTGTCTATCGAGCTCTTTGCCGAGTCCATGCCCGGCAAGACGCTGGAGGAGATCAGGGAGCTTGTTCGCGAGAACATGAAGAGCAGCAAGGAGCGCGCCAACGAGGAATCCAAGGCCGACCAGATTTCCGAGAAGCTCGCCGATCAGCTGAGCTTCGCGCTGCCCGCCGATCTGGTGGAGCGCGAGAACGAGAACACCGTGCAGCGCAAGGTGTACGCCGCCATCCAGTCCGGCAACTACGACATCGCCAAGGACATGGACAAGCTGCGCGAGGAGTCCAAGGGCGAGACCGAGCGCAACCTGCGCGTCTACTTTGCCCTGCAGGAGATCGCCTCCAAGGAGCACATCATGGCGACCGATCAGGAAGTGCTCAGCGCCATCGCGGAAATGGCGGAAAAAGCCAAGGAGAAGAACCTCAAGGCCTTTATCCGCAAGATGCAGCGTGAGAATCGCATCACGGGTGTTCGCCTGTCGATTGTCACCTCCAAGGTGCTCGACCTGCTGGCGCGCAACGCCAAGGTCAGCGCCCCCGAGGCCTGATGCCGCTGCTTTTCATCAGTATATCCCGTACATCAGAA
>JBJEVL010000308.1:0-5578 GCA_051884335.1 Akkermansia sp.
TAGCACATCGGGCATTATTTGTGACGCAGAGCGAGCTCGTTCTCCATGTCAGCCAGGGTCACTCCCATCTGCTCCATGAGAACGAGAAGGTGGTACATGAGGTCCGAAGCCTCATAGACGAAGCGGTCACGGTTACCATCGACAGCCTCTACCACGCTCTCCACCGCCTCCTCACCGACCTTTTGGGCGATTTTCTTGACACCCTTGATGAAGAGGCGGGTGGTGTAGGAGCCCTCGGGCATGTCGCGGTGGCGCCCCTGCACCACCTCCGCCAGGCGGCGGATAAAGCCCTCGTCCTCGGGGGTGTCGAAGCAGGCGGTGGTGCCGCGGTGGCAGGTGGGACCCACGGGCTTAGCCTTGATGAGCAGGGTGTCCTCATCGCAGTCGAGGTAGCAGTCCTGCACCAGCAGGTAGTTGCCGCTGCTCTCGCCCTTGAGCCACAGCTTCTGCCGCGTGCGCGACCAGAAGCAGACCTTGCCCCCGCTCAGGGTGCGGTTGTAGGCTTCCTCGTTCATGTAGCCCAGCATGAGCACCTTGAGGGTGACGGCGTCTTGGACGATGACGGGCAGGAGCCCGTCGCCGGTTTTGGAGAGATTGAGTTCGAAAAATTTTTTGGTTGTCATCATCGGATGCAGATATTGCGTTGTTTGAGTTGGGCTTTGAGCTCGGGGATGCTGATTTCACCGAAGTGGAAGATGCTGGCAGCCAGCGCGGCATCGGCTCGCCCGCGCGTGAGCACGGCGGCGATGTCCTCCACGCTGCCCGCCCCGCCCGAGGCGATGATGGGGATGGAGAGCTGCGCCGCCAGCGCGGCGAAGGTGTCGCAGGGGTAGCCCTGCTTGGTGCCGTCGTGGTTCATGGAGGTGAAGAGGATTTCACCCGCGCCGCGCTCCTGCCCCTCGCGCGCCCAGGCGAAGAGCTCCTTGTCGCTCGGGCGGCTGCCGCCGTGGGTCGTGGCGCGCCAGATGCCGTCCGCGCCCTGCCGCGCATCGATGGCGAGCACGAGAAACTGGCTGCCGTAGCGCGAGGCGATGCGGTCGATGAGCGAGGGGTCGGCAATGGCGGCGGAGTTGACGGAGATTTTGTCCGCCCCGGCATCGAGCAGCCGCGCCGCATCCTCGAGGGTCGAGATGCCGCCGCCCACGGTGAAGGGGATGTTGATGCCGTCCGAGATGCGCTCCACCAGCTTGGTGAAGGTAGCGCGCCCCTCGCGCGTGGCGCTGATGTCGAGGTACACCAGCTCATCGGCGCCGCTGCGGGCGTAGTGCTGCCCCAGCTCCACGGCATCGCCCACGTCGCGGAGCCCGACGAAGTTGATGCCCTTGACGGTGCGCCCCTCCTTTACATCGAGGCAGGGGATGATGCGTTTTGCGACCATGTTTGCAGTTCGTTGAGGGTGATGCGGTTTTCGTAAATCGCCTTACCGATGATGACCTTGCGCAGCCCCAGCGCGTTGAGCGCGCGGATGTCGTCCATGCTGCCGATGCCGCCGGAGACGGTGATGTCCACGGTGGGGTATGCTTCCTGTAATCGGGTGTAAAGCTCCTTGTTGGGACCTTGCAGCATGCCGTCCTTGGAGATGTCGGTGCAGATGACCTGCGTGAGCCCGCAGGGCAGGAAGCGCTCGATGAGCGCCTCGATGGTGAGGGGGCTTTCCTCCTGCCAGCCGTTGACGGCGATGCGCCCGCCGCGCACATCGGCGCCGAGGATGATGCGCCCGCCGCCGTAGCGCGCCAGCCAGGCTTCCATGAGCTCGGGCTGCTGCGCCGCCACGCTGCCGATGATGGCGTAGCGCGCGCCCGCGTCGAGCACGGCTTGCAGCGCCGCCTCGCTCTTGATGCCGCCGCCCCACTCGATGTCGAGGGGCAGCGCGGCGAGCGCGCGCAGGGTGTCGAGGTTCTGCGGAGCGGCTGCCTTGGCACCGTCGAGGTCGACGAGGTGCAGGCGGCGGATGCCGGCGGCGGCGTAGGCAGCTCCCATCTCGGCCGGGGAGGCATCGTAGGTGCGCTGCCGGGCGTAGTCGCCCTGCGACAGGCGCACGCAGCGCCCGCCGATGATGTCAATCGCGGGAATCAGCTCAATCATAAGGAGAGGAAGTTGCGGAGAATCTGCTCGCCCACCTCGCCGCTCTTCTCCGGGTGGAACTGGGTGCCGTAGAAGTTTTCGTACTTGAGCGCGGCGCTGAAGAGCAGCCCGTGGTCGGCGGTGGCGATGGTGTCGGGGCAGGTGTGGGCGAAGTACGAGTGCACGAAGTACACGGAGGAGCCGCGCTCCAACCCGCGCAGCAGCTTGCTCTCCATGTTGCCGAGGCGGTTCCAGCCCATGTGCGGCACCTTGAGCTCCGGCGTGGGGGTGAAGCGGCGCACATGCGCATCGAAGAGCCCGAGGCAGGGGGTGAACCCGCCCTCCTCGCTGTCGCGGCACAGCACCTGCATGCCCAGGCAGATGCCCAGCACGGGGCGGCGCAGCCCGCGGATGACGGGCGGCAGCCCGGCGGCGTGCAGGTTCGCCATGGCTTCATCGGCGCTGCCCACGCCGGGGAGGATGACATGCGAGGCGCGGGTGATGCAGTCGGGGTCGGCGGTGACGCAGAACTCCGCGCCCAGCCGCCGCAGGGCGTTCTCCACGGAGCGCAGGTTGCCCATTTTGTAGTCGATGATGGCAATCATGGTGTGAATCGGTCGGTAATCAGAGGGGTGGCAGGCTCGGTGTGCATGGGTTGGACATCAGAGAAAACCCTTGCTGCTGGGCAGGGCTTGGGAAAAGACATCGCGGCGGATGGCGGCGCGCAGGCTGCGGGCAAAGGCTTTGAACACCCCCTCGATGAGGTGGTGGTTGTTCTCGCCGCGCGCGCGGATGTGCAGGTTGCAGCGCATGGCGACCGCGAGCGACTGGAAGAAGTGCTTGTACATCTCGGTGGGCGTGTCGCCCACGTACTCGCGGGTGAAGGGGACATCCCACGCAAAGTCCGCGCGCCCGCCGAAATCCAGCAGCACGAGCGCCTCGCTCTCATCCATGGGCAGGGCAAAGCCGTAGCGCTCGATGCCGCGCTTGTCGCCCAGCGCGCGCGCAAGCGCCTCGCCCAGCGCGATGGCCACATCCTCCATGCTGTGGTGCTCATCCACCTCCAGATCGCCCCGGCAGCGCAGCGCGAGGCTGATGCCGCTGTGGTGCGGGATTTGGCTGAGCATGTGGTCAAAGAATTTCAGACCGCTGTCGATGCGCGTCTCGCCGGCGCCGTCGAGGTCGAGGCTCAGCGCGATGTCCGTCTCCGCCGTGCGGCGCTGCACCGTGGCGCAGCGCGCGCTGCGGCGCAGGAACTCGGCCACCTCTGCCCAGCGGGGCGTGATGAGCACGCAGGCATCCGCCCCGGGCGCCTCGGGCGACAGGGGATCCGTCTGCGGATCGCGCAGCAGGATGGCGCGCGCGCCGAGATTGTGCGCCAGCTCCGCGTCCGTGTCGCGGTCGCCGATGACGTAGGACTGCGCCAAGTCATAGTCCCCGCTCAGGTACTTGCCGAACATGCCCGTGCGCGGCTTGCGCGTGGGCGCGTTGTCCGCCGGCAGGCTGCGGTCAATCAGCTGCTCGTCAAAGCGCACCCCCTCGCCCGCCAGCGTGGCGAGCATCTTGTTGTGGGCAGGCCAAAACGTTTCTTCGGGGAAGGAGTCGGTACCCAGCCCGTCCTGATTGCTTGCCATCACCAGCTCATAATCACCCAAGCGCGCCAGCGAAGCCAGCCCGCTGATGGCGCCCGGCACAAAGGCGAGTTTCTCCAAGCTGTCCACTTGGTAGTCGACCGGGGGCTCGGTGATGATGGTGCCGTCGCGGTCGATGAAGAGCACTTTTTTCTTGGGGCTGTCAGCAGGCATAGTCGGCAAGGGCGGTGAGAAGTCGGTCGTTTTCCTCGGGGAGCCCGATGGTGAGGCGCAGGCAGCCCGCGCATTGGAGTACGCGGTTGCGGTTGCGCACAATGATGCCCGCGCGTACCAGATGCTCGTACACGCCGTCGGCATCCCTCACCCGCACCAGCAGGAAATTGGCATCGCTGGGGTACACGCGCTCCACGCAGGGCAGCGCGGGCAGGGCGGCTGCCACGCGGGCGCGCTCGCGCAGGATTTGCTGCACCTGATCCCCGATGGGGCGGCGGAGCAGCTCGCTGACGGTGCGCAGCGCCGCTTCGTTGATGTTGTAGGGGTACTTGACCATGCTCATCAGGCGGATGATGCGCGCATCGGCCATCGCCAGCCCCAGCCGCAGACCCGCCATGCCCCAAGCCTTGGAGAGCGTTTGCAGAATCACCAGGCGCGGGTGCTCGGGCAGGGCATCGCGCAGCCCCGGCTCGGCGGCGAAGTCGATGTAGGCTTCGTCCACCACCGTGATGCCTGCGAAGGATTCTGCGAGCCGCAGCAGCTCCGCGCGGGGGAAGGCGTTGCCCGTGGGGTTGTTGGGCGAGCAGAGGAAGAGCAGCTTGCAGCGCGGCTCAGCGGTCGCCGCCAGCAGCGCCTCCGTCGGCAGGGAGAACTCGGGACCCAGCGGCACCTCGCGCAGGGCGACATTGTTGATGGCTGCCGCCACGCTGTACATGCCGTAGCTGGGGGCAATCGCCACGGCCTCATCCTGCCCCGGCTCGCAAAAGACGCGGAAGAGCAGGTCGATGGCTTCGTCGCTGCCGTTGCCGAGGAAGAGCCGCTGCGGGTCGATGCCCTTGAGCGCGGCAATCTGCGCCTTCAGCTGCTTCTGGTGCGGGTCGGGGTAGCGGTTGAAGCCGCTGTCGTAGGGGCTTTCGTTGGCGTCGAGGAAGGTGCCCAGACCGCCTGTGTACTCATCGCGGGCGGTGGAGTAGGGGGTGAGCGCCGCGATGTTCGGGCGCACGAGAAGGTCGATGGCGTTCATGAGCGGGTGGGGGCGGAAAGTCGGACGGCGACGGCGTTGGCGTGGGCGGGCAGCCCCTCGGCGTCGGCCATGGCGGTGATGGTGGGGGCGAGCGCGGCGATGCCCTCGCGCGTGAGCTCCTGCAGGGTCATCTTGCGCATGAAGGCGTCGATGTTCACCCCGCTGCAGGCGTGCGCCCAGCCGCTCGTGGGCAGGGTGTGGTTGGTGCCGGAGGCGTAGTCGCCCGCGCTCTCGGGGCTGTAGTTGCCGATGAAGATGCTGCCGGCGGCGGTGATGCGCTCGGCGGCTTCCCAAGGCTGCGCGAGCGAGATGATGAGGTGCTCGGCGGCGTAGGTGTCGGCAAAAGCGAGCATGCGCGCGCGGTCGGCCAGCACGATGGCGCGGCTGTTGGCGAGCGAGTGCTGCACGAAGTCCGCGCGTCCCAGGCGCGCCGCCTGTCGCTCGACCTCGGCGCTGACGGCGGCGGCGAGCGCCTCGCTGTCGCAGACGAGAATGGCTTGGCTGTCGCGCCCGTGCTCCGCCTGCGAGAGTAGGTCGGCGGCGACAAAGGCGGGGTCGGCGGTGGCGTCGGCGAGCACCATGACCTCCGAGGGTCCGGCGGGCATGTCGATGGCGGTGTTGCGCCCGGCGACGAGCTGCTTGGCGAGCGTGACGTAGCGGTTGCCGGGTCCGAAAATTTTATGTA
>JBJEVL010000309.1:0-5532 GCA_051884335.1 Akkermansia sp.
TGGATGCGTCCGACGGGGGCATCCAGTCCATGCTGGATGATGCGGCCATGGCCGCCGAGCTGGGGCTCAGCCTGCCGCAGGTGCGGCACCTGCGCGGCGAGAGTCCGCTGTGGCAATGGGAGGGGGATGATTTCATGCTGTTTTTCGCCACACCCGAGGCCGCGGCACTTCCCGCGCCGGTGGGAGCGCCGACCCCGGCCACTTGGGGACAGCGATTGGCACGCCGCGAGCGCCTGCGGCAGGCTTATGCCCTGCGCGAACAGCGCCGCCGCGCCATGATGCCGAGCACGGAGTGCTACCCCCTCGGGGATGAGGATACGGGGCTCTGCGCGGCTGAGGGAGAGGAGGATTAGGACTGCGCTGCGCCCTCGGCAAACCAGGCTTTCATGGTGTCGGTGATGCGCACGAGCTCGCTCTCGGTGATGATGTAGGGCACCATCGCATAGAGGCAGCAGAGGAAGGGGCGGGCAAACACACCGCGCGCAGCGGCAAATTCTTGGTAGCCCTGCAACACGGCAGGGTCGATGACCTCGACGCAGAGGCAGCCGCCCATGATGCGGACTTCGCGCACGCGGGGGTCGGCAAAGCCCGCCATCTCGCGCCGCATGATGCGTTCGATGCGTGCGATGCGGCTCAGGTAGTCGCCCTCCTCGAAGAGGCGGATGGATTCCAGCGCGGCGGTGCAAGCCAGAGCGTTGCCCATGAAGGTGGGGCCGTGCATGAGGGCGTGGGCGGGGTTGTCGTCGTAAAAACCTTCGTAAACCTTGTGGTTGGCAACAGTGACGGCATGGCCGATGTAGCCGCCCGTGAGGGCCTTGCCGAGCACCAGAATGTCGGGCAGCACGAGGTCGGCGACGAAGCGGTGTCCCGTGCGGCCGAAGCCTGTGGCCACCTCGTCGAAGATGAGCAGCACGCCGTAGGCATCGCAGAGCTCGCGGGCGCGGCGCAGGAAGTCGATGCCGTACATGCGCATGCCCCCGGCCCCTTGCAGCAGGGGCTCGACGATGAAGGCGTTGAGCTCGGCATGGTGCTCGGCAAAGGCGCGTTCGAGGGCGGGGATGGTGGTGGGGATGTGCCGGACATGCGCCTTGGCGGCCGCGCCGTAGGCGGTGAGGATGAAGTGGTAGTCCTCGTCGTCGCCGACTTCCATGGCTTTGAAGGTGTCGCCGTGGTAGGCGTGTTCGAGGGCGAGGACGCAGGTGCGCTGTGTCTCGCCGCGGTTGACGAAGTATTGCAGCGCCATCTTGAGCGCGACTTCCACGCCCACGCTGCCGCTGTCGGAGTAGAAGCAGTAGTCCAAATCGCCCGGCAGCCACTCCTGCAGGCGGCGGGAGAGGGCGCGGGCGGGTTCGTGGCTCAGCCCGCCGAGCATGACGTGGGAGAAGCGGTCGATCTGCGCCTTGAGCGCGGAGTTGATGGCGGGGTGCTTGTAGCCGTGGATGACGCTCCACCACGAGGAGACGGAGTCGATGAGCCGCCGCCCGTCGTCGGTGATGAGGTAGACGCCTTCCGCATCGGCGATGCCGTAGGGGGCGGGCATGTGTTTCATCTGGACGTAGGGGTACCAAATCATGCCCCTGACGCTAACACAGCACACCCCCGCCCGCAAGGTCTTTCTGCGGCTTAACGCGGCGCTTGACTTCTGCGCGCGCGGGTGCTAGGCTGGGGGCATGAATGCAGAACGGATTCAGGAGGCGTTGCAGCCGGTGCAGGTGTCGCCTGAGCTGGCCAAGGCGTACCTCAACAAGGTGTATTTGTGGATGGCGGCCACGCTGGTGACGGCGGCGGTAGTGGCGGCAGCGACCGCCCAATCGGTCGACATGCTGACATGGGTGTTGCAGCACCAGCTGATGCTGTGCCTGTTCTACATCGGCACGGTGGTGGTGATGTGCTTCGGTGCGCGGGCACTGCCCGCCGGAGCGATGGCGCTGCTGCTGCTGGTGTTTGCGGGGCTGTCGGGGCTGAGTTTCGGTCCGCTGCTGACGCTCTACACGCAGCAGTCGCTGGGGCTGACGTTCGGGGTGACGGCGGGCATGTTCGGTGCGATGTCGCTCTACGGTGCCTGCACCAAGCGCGACCTGTCCACCTGGGGGCGCACACTGATGATGCTGCTCTTCGGGTTGGTGCTGGCGCTGGTGGTCAATATTTTTTGGGGCAACGGGCTCATGGATCTGCTCTGCTCGGCGGTCGGGGTGGTGCTCTTTGCGCTGCTGACGGCTTACGATACGCAGAAGCTGCTGCAGGAGGGTCTGTGCGAGGACGAGGAGCTGCGCCGCAAGGGGGCGATTCTCGGCGCGCTGACGCTGTATCTGGATTTTATCAACATGTTCCTGTTCCTGCTGCGCTTCCTGGGACAGCAGCGCGATTGAACCGACCGCCATGGCCAATGTGCAGCGTTTGACGGAGTTGAGCCTGCGCGCCGCCGAGGCGGTGCTGGCGCCGCTGGGCTTTGAGTACACGGTCGAGGTGCAACCCTACGAGGAGGGCATCTCGCTGCTGCTCAACAGCCCCGATGCCGCGCACCTCATCGGCGATGAGGGCGATCGGCTCGACGATTTGCAGTACCTGATCAACCGCTTGGTGCAGGTCGAATGGGCAGCGGCTCCTCGGGTGCGCGTGGATTGCGACGGCTACCGCGCGCGCATGGAGGCTCGGCTTCTGCGCCGCGCGCGCTCGCGCGCCGAGCGGGTGTTGCAGACGGGCAAACCGCTGATGATGGAGCGTCTGAATGCCTACCAACGCCGCTTGGTGCATCAGGCGCTGGCCGAGCTCCCCGGCATCTGCACCGAGTCGGAGGAGACGGAGTCGCGCTTCAAGCGCATCACCATCCGCCGCGCGAACTGATGCGTCGGCTCCTGCTCTGCACCGCGCTGCTGCTGCCGGCGATTTCCCCGGCGGCGCCCGAGGCTTCCGAGGCTTCTGCGGCGGCCTCCTCTGCGGCGGCCCCGGCGGCTTCCGCGAGTTCCTCTGCGCTCCCCCCGGCAACTCCCGCGGCGGCTTCCCCGGCGGCTCCCGCGCCGCCCGACTCGGCGCTGCGGGCAACGGTGTATTTTGAGGTGGGGAGTGACACGGAGGAGCTCAGCCGCCGCCTGACGCCGCTGCGCAAGCGACACCCGCAGCAGGAGCTGCGTTTTGTGGCGCTGGCGCCCGCCTGCCGCACGATGCACGACGCAGTCAATGCCGCGCAGGCGATGGTGGCGGGGGTGGCGGAGCTGCCCGCTCTGGTGCTGGGCGATGAGCAGGGCGATTTTGCCGCGCTGCCGCTCCGCGAGCTGACGCCGGAGGCGCTGCGCACGGCGGAGCTGGCGGCGGAGGCACCGCAGCGGGCGGAGGTCGCGGCGGAGCGCCGCTACCGCGCCAAGGAGTATTTGCTGTTTGCGCGCATGGCGCTGGCGCAGCCGATGAGTGATGAGATTGCGGAGCTGTGCCTGACGAGTTGCCGCGCGCTGATGAATCACCCGAGCGCGACGCCGGCCGATCGGCAGCTGCTGGGGCTGCGCTGCCTGTATCCGCTGCTGATGCAGCAGTATGCGCGGGGCTACCGCGGGGCGCACACGCCCGAGACGGAGGCCAAGCTGCTGGAGGCCATCGCGGCGCTGGAGGCGGCGCGGGATACGGATCCGAACTCGACCTTGGGCAAGCAGGCTTTCGCGGAGCGCGAGCGCCTGCGCGCCGCCCGCCGCAAGGCACGATTGTATGAATAAAACTTGGCATCTGCTGACGGCGCACCACCAGCTCTCGCTGCGCTGCGATGCGGCGGGCAAGCTGCAGCTGGCCTATCTCGGCGCGCGTTTGGCGCAGCCGGACGATGCGTTGGCGGATGCTCCCTGCCCTTGGCCGCTGTACGCCACGGAGCGCGATGCGACGGCTCCGTGGGGCAATTACAGCGGCGAGTACGCGCTGCAACTGGAGCTGCCCGACGGTTCGCGGGCGGTCGAGCTGCGCTTGGCGGGCTGCGAGGAGGAGCCGCAGGGGCTGAGGCTGCACCTGCGCGACGCGCGCTTTGCGGGGCTGGAGCTGGAGCTCTGCCTGCGGGTGTTCCCGGAGGAGGATGTGCTGACGCAGCGCGTGTGTCTGCGCAACGGCACGGGCGCAGAGCTGCTGCTGCTGCGCGGGCTGAGCCTGGCGCTGCCGCTGCGGGCGGAGGCGTACTACCTGACGAGTTTTCGCGGCGCCTGGGCGGGGGAGAATGAGCTGCGGGAGCAGCGGGTGGAGCGCGGCAGCACGCTCGCCGTCGGCGCTACCACGGGGCTGAAGTGTGCGGAGGAGGGTTCGCCCGTTTTTGTGCTCGCGCTGGATGCTCCGGCAGCGGAGGAGAGTGGACGCTGTGTGCTGGGGGCGCTGGCGTGGAGCGGCAATGACACCCTGAGCGTGAAGCACAGCTGCTACGGGCATGCTTTTGTGGCCATGGGGCATGATTTTGAGCACAGCCCCTACCGCGTGGCGCCAGGGCAGTGTCTGGAGCTGCCGGAGGCGCTGCTGGTGCTCAGCGAGTGCGGCAAGGGCGAGGCCACGCGCCGCTTGCACCGCCACCTGCGCCGCCGGGTGCTGCCGCGCGGCGGCGAGCTGCGCCGCAGTGTGCTCAACAGCTGGGAGGGGGTGCATTTTGATGTGGCGGAGCCCACGCTGCACGCCATGATGCACGCCGCCGCGCAGCTGGGCACAGAGCTCTTTGTGGTGGATGACGGCTGGTTCGGCACGCGCGATGACGACAGCAGCTCGCTGGGGGACTGGGAGCCCGATGCGCGCAAGCTGCCGCAGGGGCTGGCGGGGTTGGCGAGGCAGGCGCGCGCGGAGGGTTTGGACTTGGGGCTGTGGATGGAGCCGGAGATGATTTCGCCGCGCAGCCGCCTGTACGCGGAGCACCCCGAGGCGGCGATGGTGCTGCCGGGGCTGACGCCGCGCGAGAAGCGCCGGCAGCTGGTGCTGGATCCGGGGGTGGACTACAGCCGCTTTGTCGCGCAAACGCTGGCGGCGGAGCCGGGCATTTCCTACATCAAGTGGGACTGCAACCGCAACATCAGCGAGCCGGGCGCGGCCTCGCTGTCGGGCAAGCTCGCGGGCAATGTGTACTTCGATGCCATCGCGCTGTACTACCGCCGCATGGCGGCGCTGCGGGCAGCCTTCCCGCAGGTCACCTTTCAGGCTTGCAGCAGCGGCGGCGGGCGGGTGGATTTGGGCGCGGCGCGCTACCACGAGGAATTTTGGCTCTCGGACAACACGGACCCGTACCAGCGCCTGCGCATCCAATGGAGCGCGCTGCACTTTCTGCCGCCGCAGGCGCTGGCCTGCCATGTGACGGTGAGCCCGAACCTGTACACGGGGCGGCGCACGAGTCTGAAGTTCCGCTTCGATGTGGCGATGATGGGGCGGGTGGGGCTGGAGCTGGATCCGCGCGCGCTGAGCCCGGAGGAGGCCGCCGAGCTGCGCGAGCGCCTGGCGCTGGCGCACGAGTTGCGCCCGCTGGTGCAGCTGGGCGAGCTGCACCGCTTGGTGTCGCCCTACGAGGGGCCGGACTGCGCCCTGCTCTAC
>JBJEVL010000310.1:0-5527 GCA_051884335.1 Akkermansia sp.
CGGTCTTTTCATGACTCACTTTTCATGACATGCCCCCAATGCGTTTGCCCTGCCGCTGCGGGCAGGGGGCTTGCCAGACGGCGGTGCTTGTGCTACAATGTCCGCGATTACCTATGTTACCCCAACGGACAAGCGACCGCCGCAGCCGTATTTTGGAGCTGCCGGAAATCATCTCCGGCATGCTGGTGCTGGTCGTGTTGCTGTGGGAGGTCTGTTTTGAGCGGCCGGACAGCAGCGACCTGCAGCGCGCCGTGTTCATCCGCGCCTCGCATCTGGTTCTCTGCGGTCTCGTGTGGTTCAACACCGCCACCGTCCTCATCCACTTCCTCTCCGAATGCCTGCACCTGCGCCTGCCGGGGCGTTTTGTCAGCCTGCAACTGCTGGTCGGCGTGATCGCGTCCGTCGCCTTCGGCGGCGGGGTATGGAGCTTCCTGCCGCTGTGGTCGTTTTGGGTCACGCTCGTTTGCAGCCTCTTCATGGGCGCGTTCGCGGTGGTCAACCTCGTCTCCTACCGCCGGGCGCACCGCCACCGCCCGGGGCGCATGGATCACTGGTCGCCCCCCGTCCTCTTCTTCACCTACATGGTGGTGCTGGTGCTCTTCAGCACGCTCATCCTGCTCACGCCGGGGGCAACGGTAGCCCCCATCAGCGCGGTCGATGCCTTCTTCACCTGCGCCTCGGCCTCCTCCATCACGGGGCTCATGTGCATTGACGCCTCCGAGGTGCTCAGCCCGCTGGGCAAGCTCGTGCTGCTCATCGACATCCAGATCGGCGCAGTGGGCGTGGTGACCTTCTCCATGTTTGTGCTCATGATGGTGGGCAAGCGGCTGGCCTTCAGCGACAGCAGCGCCCTCTCCGGCGTGCTGGACATGCAGAATGTCAATGTCATTCCCGCCCTGCTCAAGGCGGTATTCGGCATCACCCTCGGCGCCGAGCTCATCGGCGCGGTCTGCCTCTACTTCCTCTGGCTGGGCAAGCCGGGCATCCCTCAGGAGGATTTGGTGCCCTATGCCGTCTTTCACGCCGTTTCCGCCTTCTGCAACGCGGGTATCACCATCCTGCCCAAGGGGATGCAGAGCCCCTGCATGGAGGATAACTACGCCGTGCAGGGCATCATGATGCTGCTCATGTTCATCGGTACCATGGGCTTCGGCGTCTACCTAGAGGTCATCAACCGCGTTCGTGCGCGCCTGCGCGGGCAGCACACCCCCCCGCATTGGAGCACCAGCACCTGGCTGGCCGTGCGCGCCACGCTCATCGTCATCCTGCTGGGCACGCTGGGCATGGGACTGCTGAGCCTCTTCGAGCCCTCCGTCCACGCCGGCACCACCCTGCCGCACATTTGGGAAGCGCTGTGGAACTCCGTCAGCCGCTCGGGCGGCTTCAACCTCACCGATTTGGACAGCTACGGCCCCGTCTACAAGCTCTTCCTCTGCCTCATGATGTTTGTCGGCGGCAACCCGGCCGGCACGGGCGGCGGTGTCTACGCCCCCGTGTTCGCCCTCTGCGTGCTGGAAATCTTCCGCGTGCTGCGCGGTGCTCAGGATGTCGAGCTGCACAGCCGCCGCATCGCCCGCCCCACGGTGGAGCGCGCGATGGCCACGGTGGTGCTCTCCAGCTTTTGGATCGCCTTCACGACCATGCTGCTGCTGCTCATCGAGACGGACATCGGCAATGCGCCCGGCGGCGTGGTGCGCGTGCTGCTCATGGAGGTGAGCGCCTTCACCACCACCGGCTACGACCTCTCCATCGTCCCCATCATCTCGCCCCTGTCCAAGGTCATCATCGCGCTCAACATGCTCTTCGGGCGCGTCGGCATGTTTACCTTCATGCACCTCTTTGTCCGCCGTCGGGAACCGCCGCCCCTGCGCTACCCCGAGACGCGTCTCCCCCTCAGCTGAAACAACCAGATCCACCGAAAACGCTATGAAATTCGTCATCATCGGCTGCGGCCAGTTCGGCCGTGCCCTCGCCCTCTGCCTCACGGACCTCGGCGCCGAGGTCACCGTCATCGACGAAAAAGAGGCCCCCATCGCCGCGATTAAAGATCGGGTGGCTTCCTCGCGCATCGGCGATGCCACGGACATCCGCGTGCTGCGCAAGCTCTCCCTCGTGGGCGATGATATCACCGTCATCGTCGCCGTGGGCGAGCAGTACGAGCGCAACCTGATCATCTCCGCCCAGCTGCGCGAGCTCGGCGTGAAGAACCTGCTCTCGCGCAGCGTCAACGACCTGCACACCCGCATCCTGCAACACATCGGCGTGAAAGACATCTTCCGCGTGGAAGATGTGGCCGCCCGCCAGCTCGCCGCGCACTTTACCTCCGAGGGGCTCATCCGCCTCCGCCGCATGGACAACACGCATTCGCTGGCGGATGTCGACCTGCCTGCCGAATGGGTCAACCGCAAGCTCAACGAGGTGGGGCTGCGCGACAACTTCAACCTCAACCTCCTCACGGTGCGCCGCGGCGATGTACACGGCAGGCAGACCGACGACGATGTGTTTGCGACGCCCGAGCAGCCCGTCATCGACACGCCCAAACCCGACCTCGTCTTTTTGGAGGGCGATGTGCTCGTCCTCTTCGGGCGCGATACCGACCTGCAACGCTTCGTCGCCCGCTACAAACGCTCATGAGCCCGCTTCCGCGCGTCGTGTTGCCGTCGCTGTGCTACGACGGCTACATTTTTGATTTGGACGGCACGCTGGTCGACAGCATGCCCACGCACTACCGTGCCTGGCGGCGCGCGCTGCGCCGCCACGGGGCGCCGCCGGAGGCCTTTCTCTGGCCCGAGTTCACCGCGCACGGCGGCATGGCTGCGCCCGACATCGTGAGCGATCTCAATGCGCGCTATCATCTGCACATGGATCCCGCGCAAACGGCCGATGACAAGCGCGCGGCGTACGCCGACCTGCTGGAGAGCGAGCAGTTGCCCGTCATTCCCGAAACGGTCGCCCTGGTGCGGCGGCTGCACGCTGCGGGCATCCCCTACGCCATCGGCACGGGCAGCATGCTTCCCGGGGCGCGGCACACCCTGCGCTCAGCCGGGCTGGAGGAGCTGTTTCCCATCATCGTCACCCCGGACGATGTGCCGCCCGGGAGGGGTAAGCCGCAGCCCGACATCTTCCTGCTCTGCGCGCAGCGCATGGGGGTGGCTGCGTCCCGCTGCATCGTGTTCGAGGATGCCGAGCCCGGGCTCTGCGCCGCCCGAGCCGCCGGCATGGCCGTCTGCCGGGTGGCGCCCTGTCCCCGCCCGTTGCCTTCGGCGGACGAAGAGACGCACGCGCCCGTTCGCTCGGGGGCTTTCCCGTCAGCACGAGACCGCAAAGTGCACGAATCCTGATTTCGGGGTTGCACCCGGTCCTGTCGACAGGTAAAATGACCACGGTTATGTTCCGCCCATTCGGTGTTAAGACACTCATCGCGTTGAGTATGCTGCCGCTGTGCGCGCAGACGGAATCCATCACGCTGGATCCCGCCGCCTATGCCGAAGTGCTCGGGCAAATGCGCAGCGGACGTCCGGCCGCCGAAAGCCCCTGGTCGGTCGTGCGCCGCGCCCCCACGCCCGAGGAACGCGCCGTGCGATTGCTGCTGCTGCTGCAGGAAGCCAACCCCTCCTGCCCGCCGCAGGGGCACGAAGCTGCCTATGCGGAGGTGCTGCGGGCGGTGCAGAGGGCGTTCGAGGGTGAGCCCGAGGCGCGCGCCCTCCTGCTGCCCGCGTTGCGCGGCGAGCAGGGCGTGGCGGGACTTCGCCTGCCTGTCGACAGCGCTTTGGCGGATGAGTGGAGCATGGCAAATCCCCCCTTGTTGTCCCGATGAAGTTTGGTTGCGCATACGCTGCTCTGTTCGCGGTGTCGCTGCTCTGCCCGGCGCAGGAGGAGTCGCCGGAGGCCGCTGCGCAGGCAGATGCCGCCCCTGAAGCTTCGTTTGCCGCAGGGCAGGAGATGCTCGAACCCTGCCGCGAGGCGCTGGAGCAGCTGACGCTGCTGGCACGCGAGGCTGCGGACTGCGTGTCCGAGGTGCGCGATGCCGAAACGGCGCAGGCGGCTGCTCCGCTGCTGGCGGGGTATCTGCCCCAGTTGCTGCAGGCGCAGGAAGCACTGGGCGAGGCGCTGGATGCCGTTCCCGCCGAGCACGAGGCCGAGCTGACGGAGCTGCTGGATGTGCAGTGGCCGCTGCTGTGTGCCGCGTTGGAGCCGCTGGGGCGCGCGGCGGATGCGGAGCCGCCCTACTACGCTTCCCCCGAGCTGGAGGAGGCCATCAACAGCCTGGCCGATGTCAACGATTTGTTCGCGCAGCTTTTGGTGCCGCTGGATGCCGAAAGCTGCGCCGTGGCGCGCGCCTATGTGCGCGAGCTGGCGGCGCGGGCGGCGGCGCTGGAGGCTCTGCTGGCCGGTGTGGCCGATGCTGCCGGTGCGTCGGCTGCCGCAGAGCCGGTTGCCGCAGCGCGTGCGGCCCTGTCCGATGCGCTGGTCATGGCTTCCGCGTACTTGGCAGAGGCGCCCGTCAAGATGCAGCGCCGCCTTCTGCTGACGGCGCGCGAAAGCGGAGTTGCGTCCTGTGCCGAGCGTCTGCGTGCAGCGGTCGAGGTGCTGCTGGGCGTGGATGCCTATGGCGATGATTCCCTGCGTTTGGAGTTGATGCTGCTGCAACAGGAACTGAATTGCTACAGTTTTTTGGTGGACGAGGGAGGCTTCCGCCTCCTCTACGCTCCCCCGGGCGAGTCGGCCGCTGAGTAAACGGACTGTCGCGTTTGTGCCGAAGCCCGCTCTTTTCTGCGCCGTTGCAGGAATTTTGTATTGACTCGGCGGCGTGGGCAGCTTAGAATAGCAACGCCTTTTCGGAACGGGTGTTCCGGCGGGTCAAACTTATAAATCATCCCAGACTATGGCTAAATACGCTATTAACGGTTTCGGTCGCATCGGGCGCAACGTGCTGCGCGCGATGTCTCAGACTGAGCTCGAGAAGGTCGTTGCCATCCACGACCTTACCCCCATCTCCACCACGGCTCACCTGCTCAAGTACGACTCCACCCAGGGCAAGTTCCAGGGTACTGTTGAGATCAAGGGTGAGGACATCCTTGTCGTGAACGGCCACGAGATCAAGATTCTCGGCGGCATGCTCGGCCCGGATCAGCTCCCCTGGAAGGAGCTCGGCGTTGACGTCGTTCTCGAGTCCACGGGTCTCTTCACCGACCGCGCCAAGGCTGAGGGTCACATCAAGGCCGGCGCCAAGAAGGTTCTCATCTCCGCTCCCGCGAAGAACCCCGACCTCACGTTCTGCATCGGCATCAACGACAACGAGTACGATCCTGCCAAGCACAACATCGTCTCCAACGCTTCCTGCACGACGAACTGCCTCTCCCCCATGGTGAAGGTCCTCAACGACACCTTCGGCATCGAGAAGGGCATGATGAGCACCATCCACTCCTACACCAACGACCAGCGCATCCTCGACCTTCCCCACAAGGATCCCCGCCGCATGCGCTCCGCCGCCATCAACATCATCCCCACCACCACCGGTGCTGCC
>JBJEVL010000311.1:0-5479 GCA_051884335.1 Akkermansia sp.
GCTCGGGCTTTACGACCGGGCTATGGTGAAGGATAATCACCTGATGACGGACGGCAACACGGCGCATTTGCAGGCGTGCATCACCAAGCTGAAGAGCGAGCGCCCGGGGGTGGAGGTGGAGCTGGAGGCGGATACGCTCGAACAGGTGCAGGCTTTCCTCAAGCTGGAGGGGGTGGATTACATCCTGCTGGACAACATGAGCTGCGAGGAGATGCGCCGCGCGGTGGAGATGCGCGGCAGTGCCGCGAAGCCTTATCTGGAGGCGAGCGGCGGGCTGACGCTGGAGACGGCGCCCGCTGCGGCGGAGACGGGGGTGGATTTCATGAGTTTCGGCTGCCTGACGCACTCGGTTCCCTCGCTGGATTTGGGGCTGGATTTTACGGTGCAGCCCTGAGCGCACGCCCATGCTGAGCCCTCGCGAAGCGCTGATTACGCTCAACCTGATTCCGGGGTTGGGCTCGGTGCGCATTCAGTCGCTGCTGGAGTGTTTCGGCTCGGCGGAGTTGGTGCTTTCTGCCCCGGTGCGGATGCTGGCGCAGGTGCCGCGCATCGGCTCGGCGCTGGCGGCGGCGATTGCGGATTGGCGCAACTGTACGGATGCGGCGGCGGAGCTGCGGGCGGCGGAGGCGTTGGGGGCGCGGTTGGTGGTGCTGACGGATGATGATTACCCCGCGGCGCTGCGCTGTATGAGCGACCCGCCGATGGTGCTGACGGTGCGGGGGGAGCTTTCTCCGCGCGATGGGGAGCGGGGGGTGGCACTGGTGGGGACGCGGCAGGCAACGCCTTACGGGCTGGTGCAGGCGCGGCGTTTTGCGCGGGAGTTGGCGGACGCGGGTTGCACGATTATTTCGGGTTTGGCGCGGGGGATTGATTACGCGGCGCACAGTGGGGCGCTGGATGCGGGGGGGCGCACGATTGCGGTGCTGGGGTTCGGCTTGGGGCAGTTGCCGCGCTCGGAGAATGCGGCGCTGGCGGAGGTGATTGCGGCGGGGCACGGGGCGCTGGTGAGTGAGTTCCCGCTGTTCCGCCGTCCGGATCGCGGGACCTTTCCGCAGCGCAATCGGCTGGTGGCGGCTTGGGCGCGGGCGACGATGGTGGTGGAGGCGCCGCTGCACAGTGGGGCTCTGTTGACGGCGGGGCTGGCGGCGGAGCGCTACGGTCGCCCGGTGTTTGCGCTGCCGGGGGCGGCGGAGAGTCGCTGCTCGGCGGGTTGTCACGCGCTGATTCGCGATGGGGCGGTGCTGTGCAGCTCGCCGCAGGAGTTGCTGGGGGATTTGGGTTGGTCGGGTGTGCCGCAGCAGGGGGATTTGTTTGCGGAGGATTTTTGGGTGGGGGCTCCTGCCGCAACTGCTTCTTCTGCTGCTTCTGACGCCGCCGCGCGTCCGCATGCGGAGGTTCTGCGTCCTGCGCCGCTGCAGCCGGATTCGCAGGAGGCGCTGGTGCTGCGTGCGCTGGAGGCGGGTCATGATACGGTGGATCTGCTGTGCTCGGCGCTGGGGATGGGGGCGGCGACGCTCACGCCGCTGCTGCTGAAGTTACAGATTCAGCACCGGGTGCAGCCGCTGCCCGGCGCGCGTTTTCGCGCGCTGTAAGCCGAGCCGCAGGCTTGACAGTCCTCCCGGCTCGGGGTATGCTGGGCGCACGATGAAGATGCGCCTGTTTGCCGCCCTTGCCGCTGCCCTGCTCTGCCCTCTTGCCGAGGCTGCTACGGTTATCCTCACCGGGGGGGTGGCGCTGCGCTCGTGGGAGAATCATCGCGGTCCGGCGGCGCATGACAACTGGTGGGCGAATTTTGTGCGGGCGTCGACGGTGGAGATCGGGCTGCTGCGTGCGCAGAATCCCAAGGCTCGCATCACGTGGATTATTTTCCGCCCGTCCTACATCACGCGCGGGCGCGAGAACGGCATTGATTATGTGTCGCGCGTGTCGGATACGGGGCGCAAGTTGGGGGTGAAGCTGCTGTGGATTGATACGGCGGAGCAGGCGTTCGCCGCGATTGCGCGCGAGGGGCGCCGCGAGCCGATCAACGCGTTTTATTATTTCGGCCATTCCAACGCGCACGCGTTCATGCTGGATTACAGCAACCGCATCATTGCCGCCAGCACGCAGTGGATGCACGAGAAGGATTTGGCGAAGCACTTGTCGCCGGAGATGTTTCATCCTCAGGCGGATTGCCGCAGCTACGGCTGCTACACGGGGCAGAGTATGAGCGCGTTCTGGAAGAAGGCGACGGGGGTGCCCCTGTGGGGCAACACGGAGTCGACCCGCTACCAGCCGGTCGGCGATGGGAAGCTGCCCGTCGGGGCGGGTAAATGGGTGCATTGAACCCTCGTTCTGCCCCCCCTCGCGAAATTTTTTTGATTTTTTTTTGCAACACCTCGCCCTCCGTGGGCGGGGTGTTGTTGCGGTGCCCCGCGCGCTTCGTTCCATCCCCCCGCAACCCGCATGAAATCGGCAATTATTGAGTTTTCTTAAATGTTTTGAGATAAAGTTGAATGCTTCAATTTTTGCATGTTGAAAGGGCACACTACAGCTTGTAAACACCCCCGTCAGCCACCCCCGTACGCACTATATGCTTGACAATCTGTTCGCTGCCTGCTATCATGTCTGCGACATGAGAGAGTTCCTGACCATTCTGATTTGTTTGTGCCTGTCTTGCTTTTCTCTTGCCGATACGGTGACGGATTTGCGCCCCGTGATTAATACTGCTGCGGCGGAACACGGTGTGGATCCCGTGTTGGTGGAGGCGATTATCCGCTATGAGTCGGCGCACGCGACGTCGCACGCTGCGCAGAAGAAGAATAATTTGGCGGGGATTATGGGACGCAGCGGTCAGCGCCGCTATGCGTCCAAGGAGGATTGTGTGCGCGATTTGGCGCGTATCCTCGGGGAGTACAAGGCGAAGGGTCGCGTGACGGTGGCTCAGATCGGTCGCGTGTACTGCGCCGGTCCGGCTCTTTGGACGCGTTCGGTGACGGCGCACATGCGCTCGATTGAGCAGGGCAAGTGGGGCGAGCTGGAGAAGGAGCCCGCCAAGCAGAAGTCCTGAGGCGACGCCACCCGCTCGCTGACATCTATCTTCTCCCCGTTCGGTATCCCCGAGCGGGGATTTTTCGTTTTCGGGCGGGCTGCGCCGCTGCCGTGGCTTTTGGGTGGGTCGGCCGTGCCCCTGCCGCGCCTTTTGGGTGGGGCGGGCGTGCCGCGCCGATGCCGTTTTTGGGAGGGGTGCCGAGCGGCCGGCGGAGCGGTGAGGTGCCGAGCGGGCGAGCGGGAAGCGGCTGTCTCCCCCTCCCCGGCTCAGGTTTGGGGCAGGAGCTCGACGAGGACGAGCGGCGCCTGGCCCAGGCTGTCGAGCAGGTCGAGGTCGCTTTCGCTCTGCACGAGCACATACTCCGCGCCCCAGAGCCGCGCCACCTCGGCGGGCTGCAGGCGCGGGGGCTGCACCATGAGCCGCTCGCACTCGCTGCCGGGGTCGCAGCAGTCCTGCGCGGCGCCGGCACCGCCGTTGTTGAGCACGGCGATGATGCGCCGCCCGGCGGGCAGCTCGCGCAGCAACTCGCTGAGCCCCAGCGCGCCCCGCAGCAACGCCAGATCGCCGATGAGGCAGCAGGCAAAGCCGGCATCGGCTGCGTTGCCCAGGAAGGTGGCGATGACGCCCTCGCTCCCGCGCTCAGCGACGTCGCGCACATAGAGGGTGGGCACGCGCAGCTGCGCGCAGTTGTTCCACAGGTCGCGCACGGTGGGGCTGCCGAGGCAGATGACATCGGCGCCGGCGGCGTAGCCGGAGAAGGCGCGCACGAGCGCCGCCGCCGATTCGGGCTCGGCCAGCAGGGCTTCCTCCACGCGCGCCGCTTCGCGACGGGCGGCGGGCAGCAGCCGCTCGGTGTCGCCCACATGGGGCACATCGCCCAGGGCTTTCATCACTTGCTCCGGGTCGCCTTCGATGACGGTGCTGCGGCGGTTGAGCCCGGCAAAGCCCGTGCGGGTGACGGAGAATACTTCGGTTTGCGGCAGCTGCTCCAGCGCGCGCCAGAAGGGATGCGCGGGCACCTCGCCCAGCCGCAGCACATAGCGGGGCGGGCAGCGGCGCAGCAGCTTGTCGCCGCCGTGCAGGAGGTAGGGGGCAAGTTCCTCGCGCAGGCCGCTGGTGGCATCCGCCATCACGGGCACGCGCAGGGTCTGCGCGAGCCACAGGGCGGCTTCCTGCTCGCCGGGCTCCAGCGCGCCCAGCATGAGCACCAGCCCCTCTGCCGCGCGGAAGCGCAGCATCTGCGACAGCGCCACCAGCGACCCGCGGAAGGGCGGCGGCGCAGGTGCCTCCGCCACCTCCAGCAAGCTGAGCTCGCCGCGCGCATCGCTCTCCCCCGCCGTGCGCACATGCAGATGCAGGGGGAAGCCGTCGGCGAGCATCTCGCTCAGCGGCGGCAGCTCGCTGACGGCGCAGGGCAGCGGCAACACGGTGGTGGGGGCAAAGGCGCCGAAGAGCCCCTCGGCTTCCTCGGCTCCGGGCGTGCCGGTGCCGCCGCTGTCCGCCGCATCGCCGAAGCTCAGCACCAGCAGGGGGCGGCGCTGGTAGTAGGCGGCAGCGACGGCGGGGAGCATGGCGGCGGCATCGCTCACGCTGCCCGCTGCCACGACCACGGGGCGCGCCGTGGCCTGCACGCGACCGAGGGCAAAGAAGGCGGCGGTCGCGGCATCGCTCACCGCCCAGCGGTGCACCACGGGGCAGAGGCTCAGGCTGCGGCAGAGCGCTGTCGTGGCAGCGCCGGGGCAGCACACCCATTCGGCCGCGCCGGCCATGGCAGTACAGGTAATCAGCGTGTGCATCGAGTCGGGAGGGGGGGGGGGGAAGGGGGTAAAACTTACAGGGGGAGGTCAATTTGCTCGCCCAGGAAGCGGGGAGCGTGCGGCAGGAACAGCTCCAGCATCATCAGCACCCGCGCCGCGCGCTCCCGCAGCATTTGGCGCAGGTGCGACGCACGCCCGAGTCCTTCCAGCGGGGCTTCCAACCCCTCGGCGGCAAGGCCGAAGTGGCGCGCCAGCAGCACAGCGCGATGCACATGGGCTTTTTGGCTCACGAGCACCACCTGTTCGGCGCCGAAGACGCGGCGCGCGCGCAACACGCTGTCGTAGGTGCGCAGCCCGGCGTAGTCGCAAACGATGCGCTCCGCAGGCACGCCGCGCGCCACGAGGGCGGCGCGCATCTCCCGAGGCTCGTTGTAGTAGCGATCGCTGTTGTCGCCGGAGACGATGAGGCAGCGCACCCGCCCGGAATGCCACAGCGCAGCGGCGGCGTCCATGCGCCCCTCGAAGAAGGGGCTGCGCACCCCGCGGCTCAGGTAGCGGCTGCATCCGAGCACCACCCCTACCCCGCCGCTGCGGCAGTCCTCCGCGCGGCTCCGGCAGTGGGGCGCCGCCTGCAACTCCGTCCACAGGTCGGCCGTCGCCACGACGACCAACACCGCCAGCCCCGCCGCAG
>JBJEVL010000312.1:0-5430 GCA_051884335.1 Akkermansia sp.
CGAAATGAGAATTCTGGGGCATAGGGCGGCATTATAAAACAGACGCTCCAATCTAACAAGAGCAGTGTGAGAGTCGCAAATGCATTTCACGGCGGAAGCTCCCGCAAGGGGAAGTCGGCAATGCCGGAAACAGCCGAAGCCCTTGCAGAACAAGAGCCTTGCGCCTTTGCGGAAGGCGCTTCTCCCGAGCGATGCCGCCGGCAGTGATTTTCTCTCGCCGTCTCTGCGGGACAGGTGCGCCATTCTCCGGAACTCATGCTCGCAAACACATCCATCCGAAGAAACACGCTGATTTTAGACTCGCTTTTCGCGTAAAAAGGAGTATCATCTCCCGCGCTATGTCCGATACTCAACCTGTGAACCATGCTCCCGGCTCTTCCGAGGAAGAATTGATTGCCGTGCGCCGCGAAAAGGTGGAGAAGATTCGTGCTTTGGGGGTCAACCCCTATGGCGGACGCTTCGAGATTACCACCACGGCGGCTGAACTCAAAGCCGACTTTGCCGAGGGTAAACAGGTGAAGCTCATCGGGCGCATCACCGCGCTGCGCGACATGGGACGCACGCAGTTCTTCACCATCGGCGATGTGCGCGGCAGCATCCAGTGCATGCTCACCCGCAAGGCTGTGCCCGAGGAGACCTGGGCGCTGTGGAAGTTGCTGGAGCGCGGCGACTGGATCGGCGTGGAGGGCGAGAGCTTCATCACCCGCACGGGTGAGCCCTCGGTGCGCGTGGAGAGCTTCAAGCTGCTCTCCAAGGCGCTGCGCCCCATGCCCGACAAGTTCCACGGGCTGGCCGACCAAGACCTGCGCTACCGCCGCCGCCACCTCGACCTCATGAGCAATGCCGAGAGCGCCGACCGCTTCGTCAAGCGCTCGCTGATTATTCAGGAAATCCGCCGCTACCTGACGGAGCGCGGCTTCCTGGAGGTGGAGACCCCCATGTTGCAGGATGTCGCGGGCGGTGCGGCCGCCAAGCCCTTCGAGAGCTACTACAACGCGCTCAAGAAGCAGGTGACCCTGCGCATTGCCCCCGAGCTTTTCCTCAAGCGTCTGCTGGTGGGCGGTTTCCCCAAGGTGTTCGAGCTGAACCGCAACTTCCGCAACGAGGGCGTCGACCGCCGCCACAATCCCGAGTTCACCGTGCTGGAGGTGTACGAGGCGGGCGGCGACTACGAGAGCATGGCCGACATGATGGAGGAGATGATTTGCTCGGTGGCCGAGAAGATTTTCGGCACGCTGAAGTTCGACCAGTACGACGACAACGGCCAACTGCGCTGGACGGTCGACCTGACGCGCCCGTGGCGCCGCGCCGACTACAATGATCTGGTGAAGGAGGTGGCGGGGAGCGACTGGTTTGAGCTGACGCCCGAGCAGCGCCGCAGCCGCGCTGAGAACGAGCTGCATGTGCAGATCGGCGAGGAGCTGGACGACACCGCCGTCACCCAGCAGGTCTACGAAAAACTGGTGGAGGAGAAGCAGGCCAACCCGCTCTTCGTCTGCCACGTGGCGCGCGACCTGGTTCCCCTGGCCAAGGCGAACCCCGAGAATCCCGAGGTGGTGGATGTCTTTGAGCTCGTGATGAACGGTCAGGAGCTGTGCCCCGGCTATAGCGAGCAGAACGACCCCGTGGAGCAGCTGGAGCGTCTGAAGCATCAGGCGGGCGAGGAGACGCAGAAAATCGACTACGATTTCGTGGAGACGCTGGAGTCCGGCATGCCCAGCGCGGGCGGCATCGGCATCGGCATCGACCGCCTGTGCATGCTGCTGACGGGGGCGAGCTCCATCCGCGACATCATCCTCTTCCCCCAGCTCAAGAATCGCGCTTGAGACCGGCTGCGGAGGGCTTGATTCGCTCCGCTGCTGTTTGCACGACCCGCCCCCGGAAACAGGGGCGGGTCGTGTGCTTGGCGGCGCTTCGGTCGGAGTCAATGCGCGTATGCATGTTAGATTCGGGCTTGATGACCGCCCCCGTAACGATGTATAGTTGCCGGCGAGCGTGTGATGATGAAAACGAGTAAACAAGGGATGGATGAAGGATCGGCTCCTGAGCAGCCGGCAGTGCGGGAAAACGGGCGCCGCTCGGCGAGATTGCGGCTGTTGTTGTGTTGCGGCGTTGCGGCGCTGGGGGTGGGACTGGCGGTGAGCCGGATGTTTGCGCCGTCAGAAAAGGAGCCTGCTGCGGGGGAACAAGCGCCCGCGACCTCCGTGTCTGCGGATGAGGGCTGCCGTGTGCCGTCCGAGCAGCCCGAGCCGTCCGGGGTGACGGAGTTGATGCGGGCGATGGCCGGCGGGCAGAATGCGTACGCGCGCGGTTTGCTGGTATCGGGAGCGGAGGTGAACGATCAGGACGCGCAGCATTGGACGGCGGCGACCTATGCCGTTCTGAATGCGAATACGGAGGGCCTGCTCCTGCTGCTGGAGCATGGTGCGGATGTGAGGGTGCTTGATGATAGGGGTCGCACACTGCTGCATGACGCTGCGATGGTCGGCGCGTGCGCTGAGGCGAAGCTGCTGCTGGATGCGGGGGTGGATATCGACGCGACAGATAACTCGGGGAAAACCGCGCTCGCCTATGCGGCGGCGTGCGGGCAGGCCGGGGTATTTCGTCTGCTGCTGGAGAAGGGGGCGAAGGTGGCGGTGATACCCGGCTTGCGTGACACCCTGCTGCATGATGCCGCGATGGGTGGTTCGTGCGCTGTGCTGAAGCTACTGTCGGAGCGGGGGATGGATGTCGCGGCGAGGGATGAGGAGGGGCGGACCGCGCTCGCCTATGCGGCGGCGTACGGGCAGGAGGAGGCGTTTGCCTTGCTGCTGGAGATGGGTGCGGACGTGGAGGGGGCGGATCGTTACGGGCGCACGCTGCTGCATGATGCCGCGATGGGCGGCTCGTGCGCGGCGCTGAAGCTGTTGTCGGAGCGGGGGGAGGATGTTGCGGCGCGGGATATGGCAGGGAGAACGGCGCTTGCCTATGCGGCGGTGACCGGGCAGGAGGAGGCGATTCGCCTTTTGCTGGCAGCGGGCGCGGATATCGCGGCGAGGGATGAGGAGGGGATGACGGCACTCGCCCATGCCGCCGCCGCCGGGCAGGAGGGGGCGTTTCGCCTGCTGCTGGAGCATGGCGCTGCTGCGGGGGACACGAGTCGGCTGGGGCGCACGCTGCTGCATGAGGCTGCGCTGGGCGGCTCGTGCGCTGTGCTGGAGCTGCTGCTGGGGGCGGGGGCGGATATCGAGGCCGCGGATGCGTTGGGCGTGACGGCACTTGCTCATGCGGCGAGGGGCGGGCATGTCGAGGCGGTTCGCCTGTTGCTGGAGGCGGGGGCAAATATCGGTGCAAGGGATCATTTGGGGCGCACGCCGCTGCATGCTGCCGCAGAAGGCGGCTCGTGCGATGTGCTGAAGCTGCTGTTGGAGCGGGGGGCAGATGTTGCCGCGCGGGAGAAGGACGGGTGTACGGCCTTTTTCTATGCGATGGAGGGCAGGCAGGTGGGGGCGCTTCGCCTGCTGTTGGCGCATGGCGCGGATATCAACTCGCGGAGTGAGGGGGGGAGAGCGCGCTCGCATATGCGGCGGTGCATGGGAACGTGGAGCTGCTTCGCTGGCTGCTGGATCAGGGCGCGGATATCGGGATTCGCGATGTGGCAGGGAGAACTGCGCTCACTTATGCGGCGTTGGGCGGGCAAGTGGAGGCGCTTCGCCTGCTGTTGGAGCGCGGTGCGGATGTCCATGCGCGGGATGAGGCGGGGAAAACGGCGCTCGCTTATGCGGTAGACTATTTTCAGACGGATGCGTTTGAACTGTTGCTGGATGCCGGCGCGGATATCGACATGCGGGATGAGGCGGGGAGAACCGAGCTCTTCCGAATGCTTCTGCATGGTTGGAGTGCGGATGATATTCGCCGGTTGCTGGAGCGTGGCGCGGATATCAACGCGAGGGATGTCACGGGGAGAACGGTGCTCGCCCAGGCGGCTGTGCATGGGGGCGTTGGTGTGGTTCGCCTGCTGTTGGAGCGCGGTGCGGATATCAACGCGCGGGATGCGGCGGGTAAAACACCGCTCCTTCATGCTGCTGCAAACAGGCATGATGATGTGCTGCGCTTGTTGCTGGAGCATGGTGCTGCGGTGCAGGCGCGTGACCATCAGGGGCGCACGCCGCTGCATTACGCAGCGATGGTCGACCCGTACGATGTCTGCGAGCAGGACTTGGACATGTATTCACTGAATGAGGAGTGGTATGTGGAGATGCTCCGCATGCTGCTGGCGCATGGTGCGGATATCGCGGCGCGGGATGCGGAAGGGATGACCGCGCTTGCTCATGCGGCAGCGCGGGGGAATGTGAAGGTGCTTGCCTTTTTGCTGGCGCAGGGCGCGGATATCAACGCGCGGGATGCGGCAGGAAGAACCCCGCTCGCCCATGCGGCGGCGAACGGGCACTTCGTGGCGGTGGATCTTTTGTTGGAGAAGCGTGCTGCTGCCCGGAGCATTGATCCCCGGGGGCGCACGCTGCTGCACGAGGCTGCCGGGACAGATGCGTGCAATGTGCCGGAGGAGCTGCTGGAGCTGTTGCTCAAGCATGGCTCGAAGCCGGACTCACGGGATGCGGTGGGGATGACGGCGCTTGCCTGCGCGGCGGCGCAGGGAAGTACGGGTATGTTGGATGCCATGCTGGAGAAGGGGAAAAAAGAGATCGAGGCGCGGGATGCGGCGGGGATGACGCCGCTCGCTCATGCGGCGGCAAATGGGCATGCGGGGGCGCTGCACCGCTTGTTGGAAGCGGGTGCGGATGCCACGGCGAAGGATGCGGCGGGGAGGTCGGTGCTCGCCCATGCCGCAGCGCAGGGGAAGGTGGAGCCGCTGCGCCTTTTGCTGGCAGCGGGCGCGGATATCGCGGCGCGGGATGCGGAGGGGATGACGGTACTCGCCCATGCCGCAGCGCAGGGGCAAGTGGGGGCGCTGCGCTTCCTGCTGGAGAAGGGGGCGGATATCGCCGCTACCGATGCGGCGGGGATGACGCCTTTTGCCCATGCGGCGATGCACGGGCATGCGGAGGCGCTGCGCTTCTTGCTGGAGGCGGGAGCCGACATCACGGCGCGGGATGTGACGGGGATGCCGGCGCTTGCTCGTGTGGCGGCGCAGGGGCATACGGAGTTGCTCCGCCTGTTGCTGGAGCGCGGTGCGGAGGTCGATGCGCGGGATGCCGCGGGGATGACGGCGCTCGCCCATGCAGCGGCGCAGGGTCAGGTGGAAGCGCTGCGCCTCTTGCTGGCAGCGGGCGCGGATCTTGCGGCGAAGGATGCGGCGGGAAGATCGGTGCTCGCCCATGCGGCGGCGAACGGGCAGGTGGAGGCGCTGCGGCTCTTGCTGGAGGCGGGCGCGGATATCCATGCGCGGGATGGGGCGGGGAGGACGGTGCTCGCCCATGCGGCGGCGCAGGG
>JBJEVL010000313.1:0-5417 GCA_051884335.1 Akkermansia sp.
GGATTGAGGGCGGAACTTAACATGAGCGGGAGAAGAGGTGTCGATGTCCGTACGGAGGTTCGGGTGCACAGCTCACCCCGTCACGTCTCACGCGGGCATGTTGGAATACTAGCACAGTGATTTGTAATTTTCAAGTATTCGATGCAATTTTTTTTCGTTTTTTTCGGCGTCGGGGGGGGCGTCTGTCGCGCTGACAGCTCCGGGGCTTGTTTGAGCGGCGCTTGTGTTGTAGCATGCGCTATGCGTTTGATTTTTCGTTGTCTGTCGTGGCTGTTGCTGCCGGGCTCGCTTTTGCCGCTCGGCGCGCAGATGCCGAGCGATTGTACACAGGCTGTTGTCGGGATTACGGACGGTTGGGACAGCTCCGAGGTGAGCTTGTCGGTGGTGGAGCGCTCGCGCAGCGGGGGGTGGCAGCGGGTTCTGGGGCCTTTCTGCGGTCGTTTGGGTAGGAACGGGTCGGTGTGGGGGCGCGGCCTGCATCCTCCTGTCCGCGGTGCGGCGCTGAAGCGCGAGGGCGATGGCCGTTCTCCCGCCGGTATCTTTGCGTTGGGTGGGCTCTGGGTGACGAATGCAACGCCGGTGAAGCACGATGCCCGCATTCCCTATGTGCGGGTGACGCCCGCCGATTTGTGGGTGACGGATGAGCGCCTGCCGAAGCTGTACAACCGCTGGGTGCGGCTCGACCACCCGGCGGCGACGCCGTGGGAGTTGCACGAGCAGATGCGACAGACGGATTACGCGCACAGCATCAAACTGCTGGTGTGCCACAATACCCCCGACCTGCCGGGCGGTGCCGTGGTGGGCGGCGGCTCGTCCATCTTCTTCCATATTTGGCGGCAGGGCGGTGCGCTGCCGACAGCCGGGTGCACGGCAATGGACGAGGCTCAGCTGCGCGCGCTGATTGCGCGCTTGCAGGCGAGTCGCCGCCCGGTGTATATCCTGCTGCCGAGGGCGGAATATGCCCGCCTGCGCGCGGCGTGGAAGTTGCCCTGAGTGCTCGCCTGATACTTGCCTCGGGCGTGCGGCTCGGCGTTTGCTCTGCGGGGGCGGTTCGGTTCAGGCGCAGCGGGAGTGTTTTTTCTGCTCCTCGCGGGTAGCGAGCGCCAGCTGAATGGCATTAGCGATGTTGTGGCAGAACACATAGAACACAGGGCCGAGGTAGGCGAGGGGGGTGGCGTAGTGCTGCGAGGCGATGTAGAGGGTGAGCACGGTGTTTTTTTGCCCGAGGGCTTGGGAACACTCGCGTTTCAGCTCGGGGTAGCCGAGGTAGTAGCCGCCGCAAAAGCCCACGATGCAGACGATGAGTGCGCCGACAGCCATGGGCCACATCTGCATGAACGAGTAATCCATCTGCACGATGCGGTGGATGCCGCCGGCGGAGATGATGGTGAGGTTGCTCACCCAGATGGCAAGGGAGACATCGCTGAGCTTGGGAGCCCACAGGCGGCAGGGCGGGTAGAGCAGTCGCAGGGTAACGGCGATGAGGGCGGGGGCGGCGAGGACAGTGGCGAGCTGCTGCGCTACGAGGAGGGCAAAGTCAAGGTAGCCGAGTTGGGCGTCGTGCACCACCAGCGGCAGCACCAGCGGGGTGATCAGGGCAAAGGTGCCGTGGCTGAGCAGCATGCCGGTGGTGATGAATTCGAGGTCGCCCTTGAGCAGCACCATGATGATGGGGGCGGCCGCGGCGACGGGGGCGGCTCCGCAGTAGTAGAGCGCCTCGGCCAGCACGGGGTTGCCGAAGAGCCGAGCCAGGGCGAAACTGCCCAGGCCGATGCATTCGATGCCCAGCAACACCCACAGGTGCATGCGATGCGGTTTGAGCCGTGCGGTGTCGATGCCGATGAAGGTGATGCTGAGCATCACGGCGATGCCGAAGGGCAGCCAGCCGCTGAGGGTGGACAGGCTTTCGTGGAAGATGCCGCCGATGAGGAAGGCAAGCACCATGCTGATGCTGCGCAGCTGTTGCTTCATGCGTTGGCCTTGTCGCTTTGGCGTTGCGCGGCGAGGGTGTCGGTAGCGTCGTCGTGGGGTTTGGGGTAGGCGATGCGGTTGTGGTGCATCACCTTGATGGTGTTGAAGAAGGTGATTTTCATCTTGGCGATGTCGCCGAGGGTCAGTCCGCTGTCCTGCAGGTGCCCATCGAGAATACGCCCCTTGAAAATGCTCTCAATCATGGAGCGGATGTCCTCTTCGGTCGGGTGCGAGAGGGAGCGGGTGGCGCTCTCCACGGCATCCGCCATGCTGACAATGCCGCTCTCCCGCGTCTGCGGGACGGGGCCTCTGTAGCTGTAGAGGGCTTTGTCAACGGGTTCGGGGCAGGTGTCGATGAGCCCTTCCTCGAACTTGCTCTTCTCCTGCTCGTACAGGTCAAGAGCCTTGCGGTAGAAAAAGTAGGCGGTGGAGACGCCGTGGTGTTCGCGGATGACGGCGATGATGCGGCGGTTGAGCCCCGCCTCGGTGGCCAAGTTGATGCCCTCCTGCACATGGCCGATGATGATACCGGCGCTTTGCTCGGGGGTCAGCTCGGTGTGGGGAGAGTTGTTGTAGTCGCGGATATTTTCGGCAAAGTACTGGTCGTTCTTGATTTTGCCGATGTCGTGGTAGAGCGCGCAGACCCCTGCTCGGGTGACATCCGCCCCGATGGCTTCGGCGGCGGCTTCGGCCAGGCGTTGCACCACCATGCTGTGGTGGAAGGTGCCGGGGGCGGCCACGCTGAGGCGTTTGAGCAGGGGGTGGTTCATGTCGGCCCACTCCAGCCAGGTGATGGGGGTGGAGATGTTGAACAGATTCTCGATGGCGGGCATGGCACCGCCGATGACGGAGGCCAGCACGAAGTTCAGGACGAGCGTCACGCCGACTTCGCCCGCAAAGCCGCCGAGGTGGAAGCCCCGCCGCAGCCCGGCGAGCACATGCTCCCCGCCGAGGGGCAGGCTTTGCAGGATGACGAGCAGGTAGACGGTCACCACGATGATGAGGGTGGCCAGCATGCCCGTTTGCAGAATCTGCCCGCGCGTGTGGACGCGCCCCGCGTATTGGGCGACGACGATGCCCGCGAGCAGCCCGGTGGCCGCGTAGACGGGCAGCTGCTGCAGCGGGATGATGGGGGGGAGCAGGCAGATGCCGCAGGCGGTGCTCAGCAGAGCCGCCAGCATGCCGATGCGGCGCCCGATCATGATGCCCATGATGGCGGGAGCGAGCATGTAGGGCATCCACAGCAGCGCCTGCGCCGGCAGGCTGTAGCCGGGGATGACCCCGCAAAAGCTCGTGACGCCGATCTGCGCGGCCATTTGCAGCAGCACGGCGATGGTCAGCAGGGTGGCGCTGCGCAGGGAGAGCAACAGCTGAATGCGGAAGGCGTGCGCCAGCACCAACAACGCGAGGGTGACCGCGCAGAGCGCAGCGACCCGGTAGGCGGCATCCGTCGCGGAGGCGGCGATGGAGACCGCCATGAAACTGAGTGCCGCCAGGGCGATGGCCGCCAGGGAAATCGCCGTTCCGTAGCCGATTCCCTTGCGGGAGGCGGCATCATTGGCCTTGTTGAAGAAACTCATGAACATGGTAAGAAGCGGAGCTTGCCGCCTGCGGGGTGCTCAGCGAGCCGCCGCAGGGGTGATGCGGATGGGAATGTTGAGTGCGGGGAGTCCTTCTGCCTCAACGGTCAGGGTGCCCGTCCCCTCGCTGCCGGGCAGGCTGCGCACGATGGCGAGCAGTTTGCCGTTGAAGAGTTGTTGCTGCGGGTCTTGCAGCCCCGTGGCATCTGTCGGGTCGCCGTTGCAGAAGCCCGCGAGGCAGATGGGGCCATCGGCGCGGAAGTTCACGCGGCGATGGTCGGTCGGCACGGGGTGGCCGTGGCGGTCGACCGCCGTCAGCTCGATGAATGCCAGCGCGTGGCCGTCGCCCCGCAGGGTGTCGTTCTCGACCTTTGCCTTCAGCTCGGCGCTCTCCCCGGCGGTGGCACGCGTTGCCTCCGCCCAGGGTTTTCCGTCCTTCTTCACCACCACCTTGAGGGTGCCGGGCTCGTAGCGCACATCCTCCCACACGAAGCGGTAGGCATTCTTCGGCAGGGTGATTTTGCGCTGGGTGAAGCTGTCGCCCTCGCCGCGGCGGCGCACGCCCAAGCTGCGGCCGTTGAGGAAGAGCTCGGCCTCATCGCCGGAGCTGTAGACCATGACGGGGGTGATTTCTCCCTCGCGCCCCGGCCAGTTCCAGTGCGGCAGGATGTGCGCCTGCGGCAGCTCGGGGCGCCAGCGGCTTTGGAAAAGGTAATAGATGTCTTTCGGGAAGCCCGCCAAGTCGATGATGCCGAAGTAGGAGCTGCGGCTGGGGGCGCATTTGCCCATGGCGCGCAGCTCGGCCAGCGCCTTCTCGCGCTCGGCGGCGCTCATGCCCTTGAAGTTGGCCTCGTTGGAGCGATCCTGGTTGTAGGGGGTCGGCTCGCCGAGGTAGTCGAAGCCCGTCCACACATATTCACCGGCGACGAAGGGGGCGGCGTCTTGAGCGGCAAACTCCACATCGGGGCAATTACCCCAGTGCGGGGCGGAGGTGCCGTAGGAGCTGACCTGGTGGTCGGCGGCGCCGTTGCCCACCTTCCACCCGAAGGGGAAGTGGTACCAATCGCGGGTGGCAACGCAGGAATCGGTTTCGGAGCCGTAGACGGGTGTTTCGGGGCAGCGCTCGCGGAAGGTGTTGTAGTAGAAGGGGCGGTAGTTGAATCCCGCCACATCAACCGTGTTGACAAAGCCGGTGTCGACGAGGGAGGTGGTGTTGGCGCCGACGGTGTAGGGGCGGGTGGTGTCGTACTTGCGGAACTCCTCGCGCAGGGCGGCCGAGACGGCGACGCCTTGGGAATACTCCAGCTCGGGCACCTCGTTGCCGCCGCTCCAGGCGATGATGCAGGGGTGGTTACGATCGCGCAGCACGAAGTTGCGCACATCCTTTTGCCACCACTGCGGCCAGTACAGGTGGTAGCCGTTGATTTTGTCGTACTTTTGGAACTTCCAGATGTCGAAGAGCTCATCGATGACGAGAATGCCGTGCTTGTCGCACAGGTCGAGCATCTCGGGGGCAGGGGGATTGTGCGCGGTGCGGATGGAGTTGCAGCCCATCTCCTTGAGAATGCGGATTTTGCGCTCAAAGGCATCGCTGTGGAAGGCGGCACCCAGCGCGCCGAGGTCGTGGTGCTCGCAAACTCCTTTGAGCGGCACGCGCTTGCCGTTGAGGTAGAAGCCGTCGGCCTTCCACTCGATGCAACGCACGCCGAAGGCGGTCGCTTGGCTGTCCTGCACGCTGTCCCCCCGGCGAATTTCGGTGTTGAGGGTATAGAGATGGGGATTCTCGGTGCTCCACAGCTCGGGCGAGGGCAGGGTGAGCTCCTGCGTGACGCTGCGGCGCTCGCCCGGTGCCAGCTGCAGGCGAAC
>JBJEVL010000314.1:0-5398 GCA_051884335.1 Akkermansia sp.
CCTCTGCTCACACCTGCTGGAGCAGGTGCAGGAAGTCTGCGACCGTGTCGGCATCCTCTACCAAGGCACCCTGCTGGCGGAGGGGAGCATCGCCGAGCTCACCGAGGACAGCCGCCGCAGCTGCATCACCCTGCGCGATGCTCCCCCCGAGCTCATCGAGCAAATGCGCCGCTGCGCGGGAAACTGCTGGGAAGGCTGTGCGCCCGCCCGCAACAGCCTCGAGAGCGTGTTCCTGCGCGGCATACGCGCCAAGATGAGCGAGGGAGCATCCGAACGGCGCTCGGAGGGGGCTCCCTCTTTGTAAAACATTCTATTTACAAGCGGAAAGTCACATTTACCGCTTGCCAGAGGATGTTTCGGCTGCTACACTGCCTTTGTGCGGTGCCCCCGCAATCTCATCCACTATGAACAAAAGCCAACTGATTGATATCATCCGTCAGGAGATGGGCGTCTCGGCAACCAAGAAAGATGCCGCCCTTGCCCTCTCCGCCACCCTGAGTGCCATCACCAAGGCCGTTGCCACCGACAAGGTGCAGATTATAGGCTTCGGCACCTTTGAGACCAAGACCCGCCCTGCCCGCAAGGGCCGCAACCCCCGCACCGGCGAGACGCTGGAGATTCCGGCTTCGAGCTCGGTCGTTTTCCGTGCGGCTTCCTCGCTGAAGGGCTGAGCGCCGCAAGATCCCGAGGGTTGAGGGCTCGAACACCCCTCCTGTTTCTGCCCGGCAGCAAGAGCTGCCGGGTGTTTTTGTGCACATCGGTTTACAGAGCCGAGCTCCACTCCGGGGGCGGCTGCGGCAGCGACAGATTGCAGATGCGGTCAATCATCCGCTCCCATTCCTCGTGACCACTGATGATCTGAATGCGGATGCGCAGGAAATAGATCGGCACATCCATCTCACCGGGTTTCAGGAAACGCACGGCATCCTTTTCCGTTGTGATGATGGCATCCATCGCGCGGTCGGCGCAGCGCTCCACAAAGGCCTCCAAATCCTCCTGATTAAACCAGTGGTGGTCCGGGTAGCGGCGGCGAATCTCCACATGCGCGCCCTCCGCTTCCACCAGCCGCTCGAAGCTCTCGGGACGGGCAATGCCGCTCAGGCAGGCCACATACTTATCCTTGAGGAAGGAAAGCGGGCGGCGCTCCCCGGTAAAAATGTTTTCCAAGTAGGCCGGGGAGTGATCCGTCACGATGATGTCGGCCTTGGTGTTGTAGCGGCGAATGGTGGCGATGAGCGCCTCCTGCGGCTTGCCGCCGCTCTTCGTCAGGATGATGTAACTCGCGCGCTTGAGCGAGCTGCGCGGCTCGCGCATCGTGCCGCGGGGCAGCAGCGCCCCCGTCCCGAAGGGGAACCCGCAGTCCACCAGCACGATGTCCACCTCATGCCGCAGCTTGAGGTACTGCATGCCGTCGTCCAAAATCAGCGTGTTGCAACCCAGCTGTTCGATGGCAAAAATGCCCGATTTCACGCGGTCCTTGTCCACCAGCACGGCCACATCGTCCAAATTGCGCGCCAGCATGAAGGGCTCATCACCGGCGTAGAGCGGGCTGAGGTAGCGCGTCTTGCCGTCGCTGGCAATCTTGGGCAGGTGTGTCACCGGGTTTCCCTGAGCATCCGTCCAGTGCTGCGGCTCGCGCAGGTCGGCGCTCTTGTAGCCGCGGGTCAGGATGGCGCAGCGGCGACCACGCGCCGCCAGCGTGTGCGCCAGCAGCTCCACCACCGGGGTCTTGCCTGTGCCGCCCGCCGTGATATTGCCCACACTCACCACGAAGGTGCCCAAGTAATGCACCGTCTTGATCTGCCGGGCAAAGAGGAACAGGCGCAGCTTGACCACGACATAAAAGAACAGCGACGCAAAACGCAGCAGGCAGCGCAACATCGTCGCGCGGAAACCATGCGCACGACCGAACACCACCTCGGTTGCCCACTCCTCAAACTCTTCTCCCCGCGTTTTCATCGTACTCAGAACTCACAGTTGCGCGGCGTGCGCGGATAGGGCAGCACATCGCGGATGTTGCTCACCCCCGTCACAAACATCATCAGGCGCTCAAATCCCAGCCCGAAGCCCGCATGGGGCACCGTGCCGAAGCGTCGCAAATCGCAATACCAGGCGTAGGACTCGGCATTCATGCCCTGGCGGGCGATGTTGGCCTCCAGCTGCTCCAAGCGCTCCTCGCGCTGGCTGCCGCCGATGAGCTCACCGATGCCCGGCACCAGCACATCCATGGCCGTCACCGTCTTGCCGTCCTCGTTGAGGCGCATGTAAAAGGGTTTGATTTCCTTCGGGTAATCATAGACGATGACCGGCCCGCCGAAATGCTGCTCCGTCAGGAAACGCTCGTGCTCGCTCTGCATGTCCATCCCCCAGTGCGGCGCATACTCAAACTTCCGCCCGCTGCGCTGCATGATGTCAATCGCCTCCGTGTAGCTGCAACGCACAAAGGGCGTGTTGGCCACCGACTCCAGACGCGCGCGCAGTCCCTTGTCCACAAACTTGCAGAAAAACTCAAAATCCCCGCTGTCGTCATCCAGCATCGTCTGCACCAAATGGCGGACAAAAGCCTCCGCCACCTCCATGTCGCCCGCGAGGTCGCAGAACGCCATCTCCGGCTCAATCATCCAAAACTCCGCAGCGTGGCGCGAAGTGTTGCTGTTCTCTGCGCGGAAAGTCGGACCGAAGGTGTAGATATTGCCCAGCGCGCAGGCGAAGGTCTCGCCCTCCAGCTGGCCGGACACCGTCAGGTTGGCGGGCTTGCCGAAGAAATCACGCCCGTAGTCCGCATTCTGCGCCAGCGGATCCAGCGTCGTCACGCGGAACATCTCGCCCGCGCCCTCGCAGTCCGAAGCCGTGATGATGGGGGTGTGCACCCACACAAAGCCGCGGGAGCGGAAAAAATCGTGCACCGCCGCCGCCATGCGCGAGCGCGTGCGGAACACCGCACCGAACAGGTTGGTGCGCGGACGCAGGTGCGCGACGGAGCGCAGGAACTCCGGCGAATGCCCTTTCTTCTGCAGGGGGTAGGTCTCGGGCGAGGCGCCCAACAGCTGCAGGCGCGTCGCCTGAATCTCCCACTTTTGGCGACCGGGACTCGGCACCAGCCGCCCCTCCGCCATCACCGAAGCCCCCGTCGTCATGCGGGCAATCGACTCATACCCGGGAATCCCGGCATCAGCCACCACCTGCACATTGGCCAAGCAAGAGCCATCGTTGAGCTCTAAGAAAGAAAAACTTTTGGAATCGCGGCGCGTGCGCACCCACCCCGCCACCAGGACGGAATCGCAGGGCGACTCCGCAGCGAGTACCTGTTTGACAAGAGATCTGTTCATGCTTGCTGCCGCTCAGCTTAGCATATCCTCCCCCGAACATCCAGCAAAAAGCCATGGTTCCGCATCGGCGCCGCGACTCAGGAAACGCCGCACAGCTGGGGAGTGTCGGAAGCCCTCACGCTTCCTGCGGCCTGTGTCCCTCTGTTCCCCGTGTTTGCTGACGCGCTTTTCGGCATCGTGCTCCCTTGCGTTTTTCGCGCCGCGCTCCGCGCCGCAGGCAAGGTTATCCTTGACTAATCCGCCACCGGGGGAGCATGATGGACGGCGTTCATGGACAAGGACCTCAAGAAAACGCTGGCGGCGCTCTCATCGGTGGTGTGGAGTGCCCTGTTGACGCTGATGAAGTTTGTGGTGGGGCTGATGACGGGGTCGCTGGGTATTTTGTCGGAGGCGCTGCACAGCGCCCTGGATTTGCTGGCGGCGGGCGGCACGCTGTATGCGGTGAAGCTGGCGGCGCGCCCCGCCGATGAGGATCACCCCTACGGGCACGGCAAGGTGGAGAACCTGATGGCGCTGGGCGAGACGCTGCTGCTGATTCTGACGGCCATCTGGGTGCTGCACGAGGCGACGGCGCGCCTGCTGAGCGATGATCCCACGGCGCTGCATGTGGAGACCTCGGTGTGGGCCTTTGTGGTGGTCATCGCCGCGCTGGTGGTGGACATCAACCGCTCGGCGATGCTGCACCGCGTGGCGCGCGAGACGAACAGCGCCGCCCTGGAAGCCGATGCCGCGCATTTTGCCACAGATATTTGGAGCAGTGCCGCCGTGCTGCTCGGCATCACCTGCGCTGCGCTGGCGGAGCACGTTGTCCCGGGCACCAAGCTGCACTGGTTCCTGCTGCGGGCGGATGTGTTTGCCTCGATGGTGGTGGCGCTGCTCATCATCAATGTCTGCCGCGAGCTGGGCACCAAGGCCGTCAACAACCTCATGGACAGGGCCGACGACGAGAGCGGGCGGCGGGTGCGCGCCATCATGGCCGAGCGCATGCCGGCCTACCCGCTGGCGCGCCTGCGCGTGCGCGAAGCCGGTAACCGTTACTATGTGGACATGGTGGTGCTGGTGCCCAAGGATTTGCACGTGGACACGGCGCATGAGATCGCCGATGCCATCGAGACGCTGGTGGCCGAAGCCCTGCCGGATGCCGAAACCATGGTGCACATGCAGCCGGGCGAGAGCGGCCCCGAGACGCCGGGCTTCGTCATCCGCCGCCTGGCGCTCACCCACCGCTTCGGCGTGCACGGGCTGGTGCTGCTGCACACGGAGGACGGGCAATTCGTCATTCTGGTGGACTTGGAGCTGCCGCGCCATGCCACGCTGGAGCATTGGCATGTGCCCGTGGAGGCATTCCGCAGCGAGGTAGCGCGCCATCTGCACGCCGACCGCGTGGTGGTGCATGTGGAGCCCAGCGAGCGCGCACTGCCCGCCGGGAAGGAGCCCCTGCCCCCGACCGAGGAGTGGAACGAGCGCGTGCGCCGCGCCATGATCAGCATCGGCGCCCCCCTGCCCACCGGCATCAAGACCTACAACGACGGGCCGCACCGCCTCTGCGTCGTCTCCATCCCGCCGGAGTTCAGCCTGACCGTGGAGGAGAGCCACGGGCGGCTCACCATGCTCACCAAGAAGCTGACCGAGGCGCTGCCCTCCGTCGCGCGCATGGTCGTCACCTACTCCGACTGAGCCCGGCGTCAGCGTCGGGACATGGCTCGAGCCGCCGCAAGTCATCGGCTCAGCGCCGCCCCCCGAGCCGTTGCAGTCCGGCAGCGACATGCACAACGGCTTTCCCCGGCACGCGCAACGCGCTTTCCCCGACAATCACAACGCGCTTCCCCCATGCGGAGGAAGCGCGTTGTGGTCAGATTGTTCGGCAGGTGCCGCGATCAGGGCTTCACCACCGAGGCGAGCACCACCGTCCCGTTGAAGGGGGTTGTGACACCGGCGGGGATCGTGACCTGCGACAGACGCAGAGACTGGTTCATCTGCACGCCCGAAATGTCGGCCTCGATGTGAGCGGGAATATCCTTCACGGCACTCTTGATGGGCAGCTCGTAGACGATCTGGTTCACCTGACC
>JBJEVL010000315.1:0-5348 GCA_051884335.1 Akkermansia sp.
AGCTGGCATTTCCTGCCGCCTGCGTCCTGAGGAAAGCCCGATAACGCGCTTGCCAACCGATAGGGCGGGGTGTAGAATGCCCTCATACGATATGAGTGAGTTGAATAATCAGCTGTTCGAGGAAATCCTCCAAGCGCGCCAGCGGGTGTATGCGGTCGGAACTCCCACGCCGCTGCAGGAGCTCTGCCTGCCCGACTGCGGGGCGCGTGTGTTCGTCAAGCGCGAGGATCTGGGCCCCATCAAGGCCTACAAGTGGCGCGGAGCCTACAACTGCATGGCCAAGCTGACGCCGGAGGAGCGCGCGCGCGGCGTGGTGGCCGCCAGCGCGGGCAACCACGGGCAGGGAGTGGCGCTGGCGGCGGCTCGCCTGGGCTGTCGGGCGCATATCTTCATGCCGCGCTCCACGCCCGAGGTCAAGCAGAACGCCGTGCGCATGCACGGCGGCGAGCAGGTGCAGATCGTGCTCACCGGCGATTCCTACGATGCCGCCTCGGCGGCGGCGCACGCCTTTGCGGAGGCGGAGGGGCTGACCTTTGTTCACCCCTACGACGACCTGCGCACCATGGGCGGGCAGGGGACGCTGGCCGATGAGGTGGTGATGAGCGGCATGGGCGCCTTCGACCGCGTGTACCTCCAGATCGGCGGCGGCGGGCTGGCGGCGGGCTGCGCCTGCTGGTTCAAGCATTTTTGGCCGCAATGCCGCTGCATCGGCGTGGAGGGGGTCGATCAAGCCTCCATGAAGCTGGCGGTGGAGAGCGGCTCTCGCGGCGTGCTGCCCTATGTGGATGTGTTCTGCGACGGCACGGCAGTGCGCCAGGCGGGTGAATACACCTACGAGCTCTGCCGCGAGCTGTTGGATGGTTTTGTGACAGTGAGCAACGAGGAGGTCTGCCGCGCCATCCGCACGCTGTGGACCAGCAACCGCACAGTGACGGAGCCCAGCGGCGCCATGGGACTGGCCGCGCTGTTGCAGGACGAGGCCGCCGGGCGTCTGCGTCCCGGCGAGAAATGCCTGGTGGTGCTCTCGGGAGCCAACATGGACTTTTCGCGCTTCGGGGTGGTCGCGGCACGCGCCGGCGTGAGCAGCGAGCCCAAGCGCCGCCAGCGCTACCTGCAAATTCCCATGGTGACGCGCCGGGGCGAAATCCTCAAGTATCTGGAAAACATCCCCGAGGGGGTGCTCCTGACGGATGTGCAGTACGGACGCCTGGCGGGCGAGATTCAGCACCCGGTGTTCGGCGTGCTGGGCACGGATGAGCAGTTCGAGGAGATCCGCAGCCGTCTGGCGCGCTTCGGGCTGGAGGCGCGCGATGTCACCGACGATGCCGATGTGCGTTTCCGCATGATTTCCTACGACCGCGAGCGCCTGCACCACCCGGTCTTTTTCGTCATCGAGTTCCCCGAGCGCCCCGGCGCCTTCACGGAGTTCATGCGCGCGATGGGCGAGTACGCCAACCTCTGCTACTTCAACTACCAGTACAGCGGCGAGGTGGTCGGTCGAGCCCTCGTGGGACTCGAGTTCGCCAGCCGCGAGGATCGCGACGCCTGCCGCGCCCTCGCCAACACCCTGCGCGGTACGACCATCCAAGGGATTCACGAGCTTCCCGACGATGTGCGCCACCGCGTGCTGGATCGCATGAGCCCCGCTGAGTAAGATGCTGATTCTCGCGTCCCAATCCCCCCGCCGCCGAGACCTGTTGCAGCGCGAGGGGGTCGAGTTCCGGGTGGAAACGCTGCCCTGCGAGGAGCTGGACGACCCCACCCTGCCGCCCGAGGAGCTCTGCGCCCGCAACGCCGCGCTCAAGGCGGGCGCCGTGGCGGCGCAGCACCCCGGGGATATCGTGGTGGGGGCGGACACGCTCGTGTTCATCGACGGTCACCCCCTCGGCAAGCCGAGCGATGAGGCCGATGCCGCGCGCATGCTCAGCGAGCTGCAGGGGCGCACCCACTGCGTCTGCACGGCGGTGGCGGTCTACATGCCCGGCGGCGAGCGCCGCGATTTTGCCGTCAAGAGCTATGTGCGCTTCCGCCGCATGAGCGCGGAGGATATCCGCCGCTACCTGAGCGAGGTCTACGTGCTCGACAAAGCCGGCGCCTACGCCATGCAGGAAAAGAGCGAGCTCATCGTTGAGAGTGTAGAGGGCGATGTCGACAACGTCATCGGGCTCCCCGTGCGGCAGCTGCTGGAGGTTCTGCGGCGCGCCTGACGCAGTTTCCCCCGAAAAGTTGGTTTTTTTGCTTGTTTTGAATTAGAATAATTATAAAATAGACTCAGCGGCCATCCGACCGCTGCTGAACAAGATTCATACAGCCATGAGAAGTATCACAACATTTGACATTCAGTATGCCCATCGTTTCTATCGTTTCCAGGGCGAGGCTCAGTATCTGCACGGCCACACGGGTGTGCTCACCATCGAGGTGGAGGACAGCGTGGAGCCGGGCGTGAACATGGTGTTCCCCTGCAACGAGATTCAGAAGACGGCCTGGGATGTCATCAAAAACTTTGACCACGCGCTGATTCTGCGCGAGGACGACCCGCTGCTGCCGGCCATTCTGGACGTTTACGAGAAGCAGGGCATCAAGAACGGCCACCGCACCAACACCATGAAGGGCGAGGCCTTCAGCAACGAGCTCTGCACCGCCTACCCCGACTGCCGCCTGGTGGTCACCAAGGAGACGATGACGGTGGAGGGCATGATCAAGATTGTCTACTCGCTGCTCAAGGACAAGCTCAACATTGCCAAGATCACCTTCACGAGCGGCGTCAACGCCGGCTCCTGCGAGTTCGAGGTCAAGGGGAGCATCGACCGCTGCCCGCTCTGCGGCATTGCGCTGGACAAGGACGGCAGCTGCCCCAAGTGCGGCTACAAGAAGAAGTAAGCGCCCCGCATACCGACGCATCACCCTCGGGGGAGACCGCATGGTCTCCCCCTTTTTGCGCTCGGAGGGCAGGGCGGCGCTGCGCCGCTCCTGATAAGGTGCTTTTTCCCTTTTCATGGCACGCGGTTTTGGTTACACTTTCATCAACCCACGGAAGCGCGCATCATGGAAGACGACAGGATTGAACGGGTAGGCAGCAACATTCAGGAAAAAGCCACAGTCATTTGGAATGTGGCCAATGCGATTTTCGGCATTTTTAAGCCGCATGAATACGGCAAGGTGATTCTGCCCATGACCGTCATCAAGCGTTTCCATGACTGTCTGGCGGCGACCCACGCGCAGGTGTTGGCGGCGCAGGAACAGTATGCCAAGCTCGCCCCCGGCGCGCTGGAGCTGATGCTTATGCGCGCCTCCGGCTACCGCTTCTACAACACCAGCCGGTTCACCTTCGAGACCCTGGTGGCCGACCCGAACAACATCGAAACCAATTTCCGCCATTATCTGGCCGGCTTCTCCCGCAACGTGCAGGACATCCTCACCAAGTTCCGCTTCGAGGAGCAGCTCAACACGCTGGCGGAGCACAACGCCCTCTTCCTCGTGGTGCAGGAGTTCGCCTCGCCCAAGGGCTACCTGGGGCCGGATAAAATCAGCGCCGTCGACTGCGGCTATATTTTTGAGGAGCTCGTGCGTCGCTTCTCCGAATCCTACGCCGAGGAAGCCGGCGCCCACTTCACCAGCCGCGACATCATCTACCTGATGACGGATCTGCTGCTCAGCGGCTCCGCCCCGGGCAATGCCCAAATGACGGTGTACGACATGACCATGGGCACCTCGCAGATGCTTTCCTGCATGGAAGAGCGCATCCACGCTCTCAACCCCGCCACGCCCGTAACCTGCTGCGGGCAGGAGCTGAACGCCGAGACCTACGCCATCGCCAAGGCCGATATGCTCATTCGCGGCGGTGACCCCGACAACATGCGCTACGGCAACACCCTCTCCGAGGATCAGTTCAGCGGCTACAAGTTCCGCTACATCATCTCCAATCCACCCTTCGGCATCGACTGGAAGCGCGAGAAGAAGGTGGTGGAGGATGAACACGCCCGCGGTGAGGCCGGGCGTTTTGCCCCGGGCCTGCCCAAGATATCCGACGGCCAGCAGCTCTTCCTGCTCAACGGCCTCTCCAAGTTGGATGAGGAAGGGCGCATGGCCATCATTCAGAACGGCTCGCCCCTGTTCAACGGCGATGCCGGCAGCGGGCCGTCCGAGATCCGCCGCTACATTCTGGAGCACGATTGGCTGGAGGCCATTGTGCAGCTGCCCAATAACTCCTTCATGAACACCGGCATTGCCACCTATGTGTGGCTGCTCGCCCGCAACAAGCCCGCGCAGCGCCGCGGCAAGGTGCAGCTCATCGATGCCTCGCGCTGCTTCGAACCCCGCCGTAAATCCATCGGCGACAAGCGCAACGACATCACCGAGCACTGCCGCCGACTCATCATGCAGGCCTACGAAGCCTTTGAGCACGACGCCGTCTGCGGCGACCCCGAGGGCATCTGCTGCGAGAGCAAAGTCTTCGACACACAGGCATTCGGCTACTACAAAATCACCGTGGAGCTCCCCCTGCGCGATGAGCGGGGCAACATCATCCGCAGGAAAGGCAAGCCTGTGGCCGACAAATCCCTGCGCGACACGGAGAATGTACCCATGACGGAAGACATCGCCGCCTACATGGAGCGCGAGGTGCTGCCCTACGCACCCGATGCCTGGGTGGATGCCAGCGCCACCAAGGTGGGCTACGAAATCCCCATGACCCGCTACTTCTACAAGTATCAGCCCCCCGAGGCTGCCGATGCCATCGCCGCCCGCATCTCTGCGCTGGAGACCGATATCGCCGCCTCCCTGAAAAATCTTTTCTCCTGATGCCCCCATGAACTCGCTTCCTTCGCAAACAGAGTTATTCAACAGCGTTGCCTCTTTCATTGAATTGGGCAAACACTGTTTGCCCAATTCGGAAACCGAGTCCGGGGAAAAAGCTACACAGTGTGTAGCCAATGCAGAAACCGTGCCCGGAGAAAAAGCCACACAGTGTGTAGCCAATTTACAATTGACGAAAACTAAGTCCTTTATGCTCTCTTGGTTATACTACTTCGTCGAGGATGTCGCTGCTTGCATCTCCGCATTTCGGGCAGCCAGCGCCGCATTCCTGAAAAATCTTTTCTCCCGATGCTCCAATGAACTCACTTTCTAAACAAACAGAACTTTTCAATTATGTAGCCCATATCATTGAGGAGGCTCGTCGGCAGGTTCGTACTGCCGTCAATACGGTCATGGTATATGCCTACTACGAAATCGGCCGCCACATCGTGGAATATGAACAGGATGGCGATATTCGCGCTGAATACGGAAAAGCCTTACTGAACGAATTATCGGCTAAACTGACCGAGCGTTTCGGCGCAGGATGGGGAGCA
>JBJEVL010000316.1:0-5344 GCA_051884335.1 Akkermansia sp.
GTAGAGAGCCGCCTCGCGCAGTTGCCCCCGCTGCAGCAGGCGGCGGATGTGCTCCTCCAGCATGGTGGTGGTCGCCGCTTCGCGGGGCAGGGCCGCCAAAGCCGTGTTGACACAGGTCGCATCGGCCGGGTGCTCCGGCATGTCTTCGGGGTTGAGCAGGCTCGAGAGTACCAGCAGCGCCGCCGCCGCCCGCTTGGGCTTGCTGAAGTCCTGCGCCCATTCGTTGAGCTTGGCGCGCGCTTCGTTGCTGCGGCGAAACGCTCGGCGCTCGCAGAGTCTGCGCAGTGCCTCGGCCAGCAGCGGCGAATCCGGATTGGCGGAGATGAAATGCAGCAGCGTCTCCTCCCCCTTGCCGCGGTGCGTGTCCGCAACATCATTGCCGACGAGCTCCTCCTCATCCTCATTGGCCTCTCCGGGGGAGCCTGCCTCCTCCTCGTCCTCCAGATCATACCACACCTCGGCCAGCGCCAACCGGGCACGCTGGCGCAGCATCAGGGGCAGATTGCGGTTGTTTTCCAATTCGCGGCAGGCTGCCGTGGCGCGGTCAAATTGCTTGCTCAGGCGCAGGTTATCAATTTCCAAAAGCTGCAGCAGCGGGCGCAGCTCGGGCTGCTCGGCAGCGCGCTCGCGCAGCAGCGACAGCGCCGTGTTGTCGCGCCCGTTGGGCTGGGTGAGCCAATACTCGGCCAAGGCAGCGGTAGACAGGGCGGCAATCTCCCTGTCGGGAGAGGTTGTCATGGGGGTGGCTACGCGCCCCAAATCGAGCTCGGGGCACTGCCAGGCACAGTACAGCAGCGCCTTATCGGCGTAGGGACGCAGCGGGTGATCTGCCGGGACACGGTTGAGCGGCTCGAAGGCTTGGCGCGGACGCCCGAGCGCCAACAGGCTGCGCCCCCGCCAAAAATCCGCCTCGGCACCCGATACATCCGCCAGCGCCTCCAAAGCCGCCGCCGCATCACCCCCGCGCAGCAGCTGCGCAGCCTCCTCCACCCCCGCCGCATACAGCAGCGGAGCAGCGCAAACAAGCAGCACGAACGAAGGTAAACGCATGGCAGAACACGAGGAACATCAGCAGACGCGAGCGTTCCGACCTCATTGGCCGATGCCGGACTCCAACTCGATGAAGTTGTGCAGGCCGTCATCCCCCTCCTTGCTCTTCGGCTTCTTGCGGGGCTTGGGGAGGGGGCGGGGATTCTTGTCGAGGTAGCGCTTCTCCTCGATTTCCGGCTCCACCGGCTCGAGATGCTTGCCGAGCATCTTGAGATCGTAGCCGTTGAGCCCGTTCCAGATCACCAGCTTGCCATCCGTAATGCCCGTGTCAATCAGCGTCGGCTCAAAGGCCAGCCCGTTGACAACGGGCAGTAAATTGCGCCCCTGGTGCTGCAGCGTCGTCGTGTAGAGACGGTTGCGGTACTCATCCTTCACATACAGCACCACGCCGTAGGAGCCGTCGGGGTTGAGAAAGGAGCGGAACTTATCACAATGCTTCAGCGCCAGCGCCGGCATGCGGTTGTAGTGCTTCCCCCCGTAGGTGACGATGAACGAAGCTCCGGGCTCGCCGCCGCCTGCCTCCGTCAGGAAAAAGACGGGGTAATCCTTGTTTTGTTGGCACGCTGCGAGCAGGAGCGCCCCGAGCATACCCATGAAAGCATAGCGAGTAGACATAGCAGGAGAAGAATTAACTGCGGAAAGAGAGCTTGGTAACAATGGAGGACAGCGCGGCAAGCTCCTCCTCGGTCAGGCTCTCGGTGTGGCGGTCAATCGCCTCGTTGAAGCGGGAAGAGACCGAATCATAGAGCTGCAGACCGCGCTCGGAAAGGCGGATGCACACCGCGCGGCGATCCTTGGGGTTGGGATTGCGCTCAAAAAATCCCTTGCTCACCATCGTCTCCACCAGCAGCGAGGCCGCAGGCACCGTCATTTGCAGCCGCTTGGCCAGAGTCTTGAGCGCGATGCCCTGCGGGGAGGTCTCCATGAGCAGCTTGACCTGCGCGATGGCCGTCCCCTGACGCAGTGTCAGCCCGAACATCTTTTGCTGCAGATTGGTGCTGATGGAATAAAAACTCTCCCGCCGGATGGAATCCAGCGTTGTCATCAGTTCTTGGAACAGGACATGCTTGGAGTTTGCGTCAGAATTCATGGTGCCTCCGCCCATTATACAGATAGAAGCGCCGGTGTCCAGCAGAAAGCTCGGTCAGCGGGTGATTCGCGCGGCAGATGAGCGCGCGGGAGACAGCGGCGTCAGTTATCGGCGGGGGCTGCTTCAGAGCTGTACCCGGGCAGCGACGGAGCGCGTCTGCGGCAGGATGTACTTGTGCAGCTCGACGCAGGCGTGGCGCGCACCGAACTCGGCGATGCAGGCGGTGGCGAGCTTGTGCGCCAGCGTTTCGAGCAGGACGGTGGGCTCCGCTGCGGCGATGGCGGCCAAGCGGCGGCAGAGGCGATCGTAGTCGATGGTGGCGGCCAAATCCTCGCCCATAGCGGCGAAGCGGCGGGGCGGGGTGATGCGGATGTCGGCGCTCAGAGGCTGGGCGGTGGCGCGCTCCTCCTCCGGAACCCCGATGTGGGCGCTGAGCCGCAGCTGCCGGATGCAGATGCAGTCCGCTCCCGGGTCGGGACAGCGCTCCATGAGGCGGCGCAGGGCGTCGAGGTCGGGCACGATGAGGTCGGGGCCGGCGGCGGCGAGGCGCGCAGGGCTGTTGTAGCCGGTGAGCACGCCGATGCCGGTGATGCCGGCGTGGCGGGCGGCGTGGATGTCGTGCTCCATGTCGCCGATGAAGGCGGTATCGGCCGCGAGCAGCCCGTGCTGCTCCATGAGCGCACCGATGTGCGCCACTTTGTTGCGGATGCCGGAGTGGACGGCCTCGAAGTAGGGGTAAAGCCCCAGCTCGCGAGCCTGCGCCTCGAAGGCGGCAGGATCCATGCTGGTGAGCGCCAAGCAGCGGATGCCCCGCGCGCGGCAGTACTCGAGAAAGGTGCGGGCGTGCGGCAGGATGGTGACGCCGACCTGCGAGCGGTCAAAAGCGTAGCGGTAGTGGTGCTCCAGCTCCTCCAGCGGCACGCCCGGGGTCTTGTGGGCGTAGTAGTCGGGGTAGGGCAGCTGGAACTCCTCGCGGAACGCCTCGAGACTCAGCGCCGCACACCCGTACTGCGCGAGCACATAGTTGGTGGCTTCGAGGGTGAGCGCAAGGTCGTTGCAGAGGGTGCCGGACCAGTCGAAGAGGAGGTTGCGGAACATGGGAAATCAGCGTTTGGGCGGTTCTTGGGCGTAGCCCTCCTTGGCGCTTGTGGTGATGATGCGGTTCTTGAGCTGGTACTTGCGGATGCTTTGCTTGAGCTCGGGGTTGACGAAGGGGTTGTCCTTGCCGTAGCGCGCCCAGGGACCGCCCGGCACGAGGGCGAACTCGACAAAGCGCCAGTGGACGGTGGCCATGCCCCCGGTGATACCCAGATAGTCGCGCACAGCGGGCGAGATGTCGATGCCGGCGGCCTTGTTAGCCATGTTCTTGGGGCGCTTGTTGCCGAAAACGTATTCCCAATCATCGGTGGTGAAGGGTCCGCAGTCCTCCCACTGGGCGTAGCAGTAGCGCCCCTTGTAGTAAATCTGCACCCACATGCCGCGGCAGACCGATTCGTATTTGCCGCCCTTGTCGCGCCGATACCAGGGGATGACCTTGGCCGCCTCGGGCTTGGGGCCGCCCTTGTCGATGTCGTTGTAGGGCAGGGCGACATAGAAGGGGTTGAGCAGGGGGGTGAAGCCCTTGGGCGCAAAGGTCTTGGGATCGCGATTGGCGGGGTTGGGATCGTCGAAACCGCCGTAGTTGTCGTCCCAGTTGCTGTCCCAGCTGCTGGCGGTGTTGGGGGTGGGGTTGCGCTTGGTGGCCAGCTCACCGATGTAGAAGTAGGTCGCGGTGATGTCGAAATGCCAGGGGTAAACGCCGATGCGGCGCACCTGCGGCAGCTTCTTGGGGTCGGGGAAGTTGCGGCGGTGGCTCTGGTCGAAGGTCGGGCGCATGGGGCCGGCCTTGATGGCGGCGGCGCGCAGGCTTTCCTCGCTCATCTGCCGCCGCGTCTCGGAGGCGACACGGGTGCTGAGCTTGGAGGCGGGGGCGCTGCTGCGCGTCTTGCCGCTGCCGCTCAGCCCCGCGGCGCCTGCCGGCAGCGAGCCGAGCAGGAGCGCAGTGAGCAAGAGGGTGCAGAGGGCGAGGCGGTGCAGCGGCATCGGGCAGAGCAGGGGAAGAAGTTACCAGGCGTGCAGCACGCTGGGGCGCGCCTGCGGCAGCTTGTCGGGCGCATCGAGGGTGTAGTGCAGCCCGCGGCTTTCCTGGCGGCGGATGGCGCAATCCACAATGAGCGAGGCGGTGAGGGCGAGATTGCGCAGGTCGATAATCTCGGGCGTGACGCGGTAGCCCCAGTAGTACTCGTTGATTTCGCGGTTGATGTTGCGCAGGCGCGTGGCCGCGCGTTGCAGGCGGTGGTTGGTGCGCACAATGCTCACATAGTCGGTCATGGTGCGGCGCACCTCATCCCAGCAGTGGTAGAGAATGGCGAGGTCATCGCGCTCGGCCTTGGCACCGTGGCGCCAGGCGGGGATGGGGTAGTCCTCCATGCTGTGCGCCAGCGGCAGCGTGCGCAGCATGCGGCTGAGCGCGCGCTTGGAGATGACCACGCACTCCAGCAGCGAGTTGGAGGCCAGTCGGTTGGCGCCGTGCAGCCCCGTGCAGCCCGTCTCACCCGCTACGAAAAGCCCGCGCAGGGTGCTCGCACCGTCGATATCGGTCTGCACGCCGCCGCATTGGTAGTGGGCGGAGGGCACCACGGGAATCATGTCCTTCTCCGCGTCGACGCCGTAGCTCTTGCAGGTCTCGTAGATGTAGGGGAAGCGCTCGGCCATGAAGCCCTTGGGCTTGTGGGTCATGTCGAGGTACATGCAGGGGTGCCCCGTGCGCAGAATCTCGCTGTTGATGGCGCGCGCCACGATGTCGCGCGGCGCCAGACTCTTGCGCGGGTCGTACTTCTGCATGAACTCCCTGCCGTCCGGTCCCTTGAGGATGCCGCCCTCGCCGCGCACCGCCTCGGAGATGAGGAAGGTGAGCCCGTCGCGGTCGCTGCTCTTGGGGTTGTAGAAGGTGGTGGGGTGGAACTGGACGAACTCGAGATTGCTGATGTTCGCCCCCGCGCGCCAGGCCATCGCCACGCCGTCGCCCGTCGCGGTGGCGGGGTTGGTGGTGTACATGTAGACGCGCCCGGTGCCGCCCGTGGCGAGCAGGACGCGGTCGCTGCGGAAGATGTCGACCTCACCCGTGGCGGGATCGAGCACATAGGCACCCAACACGCGATCCTC
>JBJEVL010000317.1:0-5334 GCA_051884335.1 Akkermansia sp.
GACCGCAGCAGCGGCGCCCTCCACAACGCCGCCGGAGCCACCATGGAGCTGGTCTGGAACGACAGCGTGGTGTTTTCGGGGAACAAGGACTCAGAGGGCAGCGCCGGCTACGACGTGGTGAACGCGGGCACCCTCTATCTGGCGGCGGAGGCGGGGCACGGCATCACGCTGGGCTCGGGAGGGCTTTCCTCGGCGGGGACGACCTATGTGGGCTGCGATGCTGCGGGACAGACGGGTAGCGGCTGGCTGGCCATTCAGGTGTCCGACAGCCTGACTACCGTGATGACGCCCGCGACCGAGCTCGGCAGCGGGCGCTTGGTCGCCTGTTCCCTGTCCGGCAGTGCGCTGCGGGGGCTCGACACGGCGGGCGAGGCTTCGGGGCTGTCGCTGACCTGCGCGGACAGCGCGTTTGAGCTGTCGGAGATGAGCCTGAGCTGCTTCAGCATGGCAGGGGCGAGCGCGCTCACGCTTTCTACGGTGTCGCTGGACAACAGCTGCAGCCTGAACGCCGACGCCATCACCCTGAATCAGGTGGATGTGCGCTGGCAGCTCGCTTCTGAGACGCTGCTCAATGAGCTGACTTATGTTTTGGATTGTTCCTCGGTGTTCTGCGGCTGCTTGCAGGGCGAGCTCAACATCAGCATGAGCGACAGCGACATGTGGCAGCTGTATCAAGCCGGCTATCGCACTGTCAGCCTTGAATTTTCGGAGACAACGGACATCGCGGGGCTGACGGCGCTCCGCTTCAACAACGCGGCTCCCGACGCGGCGGCAAGCGCCAGCTTCTGCTTCACCCTGTCGGTGCCGGAGCCCGGCAGTGCGGCGCTCTTCCTCGCGGGGCTGGCGTGCGGCGCCCTGCGGCGGCGGCGAGAGCGGGCGGAAAAACGACTTGCCCTCAAGTAACTTGAGGCTCTATGCTGGGAGAAAACAGATGCAGAAAATAGAACACACAGAGTTCGGCGGGGAGCGCCCCCTCTTCGGGGCGCAGGATCTGCACCTCGACGACGTGGTGATTCGCGCGGGTGAGTCGGCACTCAAGGAATGCCGCAACATCCGCGCCACCAACTGCCGCTTCGAGGGCAACTACCCCTTGTGGCATGTGCACGGCTTTGTCATCGAGGACTGCTATTTCGACGTCGGCGGGCGCTCGGCTCTGTGGTACTCCGACCACCTGCAGATGCGCCGCACCCGCATCGACGCGCCCAAAATGTTCCGCGAAATGCACCATCTGGAGCTCGAGGATGTGGAGATGCGCGATGCCGACGAGGTGTTCTGGCGCTGTGAGCACCTGCGCCTGCGCAACGTCCGGTTGCACGGCGGCACCTATCCCTTCATGTTCAGCCGCGACATCGTGGTCGACGGGCTAGAATCCGACAGCAAGTATGTCTTTCAGTACGTCCGCAACGCCGAGATTCGACACGCCCACATCACCACCAAGGACGCCCTGTGGGAGGCAGAGGATGTCACTGTCTACGACTCCGTGCTCAACGGCGAATACCTCGGCTGGCATTCGCGGAACCTGCGGCTCGTCAACTGCCTCATCACGGGCGAGCAGCCGCTCTGCTACGCGCAGAATCTCGTGCTGGAGAACTGCCGCTTCGGCGCCGACTGCGACCGCGCCTTTGAGTACAGCAGCGTGCACGCCGACATCTGCGGCAGCATCACCAACATCAAGAACCCGCTCTCGGGGCACATCACCGCTGATGCCATCGGCTCCGTCACCCTCGATGATCATCTCCGCGCACCCGGCAACTGCCGCATCAGCCGCCGAATGTCATGAACAGTGCTTTTGATGATGCCCCGATCCGTCGCGGCAGCGCCTCCTACAAGTGGGACAGCGATGCCGATGACAGTATGCTGCCCCTGTGGGTGGCGGACATGGACTTCCGCACGGCTCCCGCCATCCTCGCGGCGCTGCGCCGGCGGGTCGAGCACGGCGTGTTCGGCTACACCCGCGTGCCCGAGGACTACTACGACGCCGTCATCCGCTGGTTCCGCCGCCGCCACGGCTGGGAGATCGCGCGCGAGTCCGTCCTGTACACCTCGGGAGTCGTGCCCGCCCTCTCGGCCGTCATCAAGGCGCTGACCAAGCCCGGCGACGGGGTGCTCGTGCAGACACCCGTCTACAACTGCTTCTTCTCCTCCATCCGCAACAACGGCTGCGAGGTCGTGAGCAGCCCCCTGCGGCTCGAGCAGGGCGTGTGGCAGATAGACTGGGAGGATTTGGAGCGCAAGGCCGCCGACCCGCGCGTGCGCCTGCTGCTGCTCTGCAACCCGCACAACCCCGTCGGGCGCGTGTGGACGCGCGAGGAGCTCGCCGCGCTGTGCGAGCTCGCGCAACGCCACGACCTCACCATCATCTCCGACGAAATCCACGGCGAGCTGGTCTACGCGCCGCACCGCTACACCCCCCTCGGCTCCCTCGGTCCCGACATCCGGCAGCGCAGCATCAGCTGCGTCTCCGCGAGCAAGGCGTTTAACATCGCGGGCTTGCAGATCGCCAACATCATCGCGGAGGACGCCTCGGTGCGCCGCCGCATCGACCGCGCCCTCAACATCAACGAGGTGTGCGATGTCAACCCCTTCGGCATCTGCGCCACCATCGCCGCTTACAACGAGAGCGGCGAGTGGCTCGACCGCCTGCTGGACTATCTGGCGGGCAACCGCGACACGCTCTGCGCCTACTGCCGCGAGCATCTGCCCGAGTTTCCCCTCAGCCGCATCGAGTGCACCTACCTGGCTTGGATGGACTGCCGCGCCCTCGGGCTGAGCTCCGGGGAGCTCGACAAAGCCCTCCGCGCGCGGGCGGCGCTGCGGCTCAGCCCCGGCAGCATCTACGGGGCAGAGGGCGAGGGCTACATGCGCTGGAACTTCGCCTGCCCGCGCAGCCGTCTGCTCGAGGGGCTGGAGCGCTTCCGCCGCTTTGTCCGCGAGCAGGCCGCACGGCATTGAAACGCCGCTCCCCGCGGCCGAGCGCGTCGGCGGCGGGGAGAGCAGGGAGCCGTTCGGGCTCTGTAAGCCGGATTCTGTCCGCCCTTGCGGGCTGTGCGGTCATTTTTCTCGCGGCCGGAGCCGTGCCCCGCCTGTGACGGCGGGGTGCAACTAATACCCGGGGAATAGCGGGCAGGCTACCCTTCCCCTGTTTGTCTTGCATCGCGCGGGGTTTACCCTGCCTCCCTCGTTGCCTCGGGAGCGGTGGGCTCTTACCCCACCTTTTCACCCTTACCCTTGCGGGCGGTTTGTTTTCTGTGGCACTGGCCGTCCCCCCGCCTTTGAGAGCGGGGAGCCCCCCCTTTCAGAGGGCGCGCTGCCTTGTGATGTCCGGACTTTCCTCTGCGGAGTCTCCCCCGCAGCGACCGCCCGAACCCGAACGGCGCGCCGAGCATACACCCTCCCGCCGCGAAAGTAAAGTGAAAATCGGGCGCCGCTGTCACAGCACCAGCGCCATGATGGCCATGCCGAGAATCACACCGCTGATGGCAAAGTGGTGCTGTCCCCAGCGCTCGGCCATGGGCAGCAGCTCATCGAAGGCGATGTAGACCATGATGCCCGACACCAGCCCGAAGAGTGCCGACAGCAACGCGGGCGAGAGGAAGGGCAGCAAAATGGCCATGCCGATGAGCGCCCCCACGGGCTCGGCCAAGCCGCTGGCCGTCGCCCAGAGGAAGGCCTTGCGGCGGTCGCCCGTGCCGTAGAGCAGGGGAAGCGCCACGGCGATGCCCTCCGGCACATTGTGGATGGCCACCGCCAGCGCCACCGAGGCGGCAATGCCCGTGCTTTCAAAGGCCGAAGCCATGGTGGCGATGCCCTCGGGGAAGTTGTGGATGCCGATGGCGAGGCAGAAGAGGATGGCGGAGCGCCGCACCCCGGCCAGCGGCGTGAACTGCCCCGTGCCGTGGGCGTGTTCGATCTCCCCCTCGGCGGGAAGCTCGTGGGGGTTTTCATCCTCGGGGATGAGGAAGTCGATGAGCGCCGCCAGCCCCATGCCGCCGAAGAAGAGCAGGGTGGGCAGCCAGTGCCGCGGGCTGCCGAGCATGTCGGCCGCCGTGGGCATGAGTTCCATGAAGGAGATGTAGACCATGACACCCGCGCTGGCACCCAAGGCCAGCGTGAGCAGCCGCGTATCGGGCTTGCGGACGAACAGCGCGACCGCCGCGCCGATGCCGGTGCTGAGCCCGGCCAGCAGGGAAAGCGAGCCGCCGAACAGCAGTTGTTGCCACAAGTGAGCCTCCATGTGAGCTATGCTACGCTGCGGAGCGCCCCCCTGTCAATCGGAAATGTCGTGAATGACTTATCCTGCGTTGTGTTTTGCCGCCGCAAGCAGTTCCTGCAGATGCATGCGAAGGGGGCGGCGGAATGGTTTGGGGCAAAACAGGTGGATGTACATGCGCAACATAAACTGCACAGGAAGATGGAACTTGCTGCTCCATTTGGCCACACATGGTAGGCGGTCATGCAGGGCGTGATTGAATTGCTGCTGGTTTCGGAAGAGCCGCCCCGAGTAGCACGGAGATAGCGTACCATTGTAGCGGCGCTTATATTCCAGTCCTCCCCATCCCAGATAAAAATGTCTCATCTTGTTGCGGATGAGATCTTGGATGATATGATAGTACAACACCATGCCGACGGAATAGAGATGATATGCAGAGTCGTAAGAAAAGTTTTCAAAGTATACGTTATCTCCCGTCTGGCAGATAAACCCGATGGCAACGAGCTTGCCATTTAAAAGCATGCGATAATAATCAGTGATTCCGTATTCTTTGATGTAACTGCGCTCGGAATTCTGCAATCTGAAGTTGTGGGAAAGTTCTTTCCACTGCAAATAACAATGCAACTCATCATCGCGGAGCTCTTTGACGGGCAGGCGTTCGATGGTGTAATCTCCCAGTTCCTTGCGGATCTTTTTGGGATACCATTTTGTGTTATAACGAGTTTTCTTTGAAAGTGCCGCATCGAAATCTGCAATCTGTTCCGGGAGGTCGATGTGGCAATAGGGAGCAGGCGACACACAGGGAAGCTCTGTATAGGTTTGTTTGAGGTCGAGATAGCTCCAATGCGGATGAGTCTCAAAAAGATGGGAGGTCAATTCCGACAGCTGCCGTTCGGATATTTTTGTAAGGTATAGTCCGATGTTCGCTCCATGATGGTCACCCGTTTCTCGAACGGGGATACCCAGACCATCTTGTTCATAGAGTTCATATTCGTCTTCACCAAACAGTAAATCATATCGATTTTGAATGATATTACACGCCAATAGCCTTTCTAGCTCGGAATTCTTATTGTGGCGAACGAGCCGTATCATGCTTCGGAGACTACAGCATTTTAAATGCTGTA
>JBJEVL010000318.1:0-5327 GCA_051884335.1 Akkermansia sp.
ATGTCGAGCTTGGCCTGATCGAGCACATGGACACAGGATTCCAAATCCTTGGCATCGCGGCAATCATCCAGCAGAGCCTCGGCGGCGCTGCCGGCGTGGCGCAGCACGATGGGCTCGCCGCGGCGGGTCGGCAGACGGAAGCCGGGGTCATCGCGCATGGCTGCGCGCGCCTTCTCCCACCAGTTCTTCCAATCCTCGGTCTCCACCACGCGCCCGCTGAGGAATTTCTCCAAATCTTCGGGCTGCATGGGCAGCACCTCGTCCACCCCTTCGCGCAGGGACTTGTTGTTCTCGAGCACCATGCGGATGAAGCCGAGCAGGGTGTCCTTGCCCGCCGCGCGGCTGCGGCAGGTCTCGAGGTCGTCGTAGCAGGTGATGAGGAAATGACCCTCGGGGATGGGGGTCAGTTCGTTGTAAGCCAGCTTGAGCCCGAGAACATGCGCTTCCTTGTTTTCAAAGTCGATTTTGATTTTGCTCTTCGCCAGTGACCATGCTGCCACTTTTCCCACGCCCCATTCCTGGTGCATCACATATTGTCCGGGGGCAAATTTATCAAGTCTTGCTGCAAAGTCAGTCGGAATTTTACCCGACCGTACTAATTTTTCGAGATCGGCATGCATACGTGAGTGACATAATACCATGCCTTCTGTCAAGGTCAACCCCGTATCGGGAATTTTTTTGAAAAAAAGCAAGAATTGCCTTGGAAAACGCCGCCTTATCCCCGGATGAGGCGCAGCAATCGCTCCATGTCATGCGTGTCATAACGCTGGTCGAGCGGCAGGGGCAGCAGGCGGCGCGCCAGCCGGTTGGCGCTGTCGTCCGCATCGCTGCGGGCGATGACCTCGGGCCAGTAGAGGGGCAGCGCCACGCCGGCATCCACCAGGCTGTCGCGCAGGCCGGGAATGCCCGTGACAAAGGGGTAGCACTGGGGCGCGCTCGGCGGCTCGTCCGGCAAGCGGAGGTGGTTGAGCTCGCGGAGCGCGGTGTGCAGGACGCGGTAGTTGGCGCAGCGGCGCCGCGCGGCCTCTGCCCAGTCGATGCTGCGCAGCAGGCGGCGGCTCAGGGGCGACATGCGGCGCGGTGCCCGATCCAGCCGAGCCTCGGCGCGCTCGGTGGCGGGCAGGGCGGCGGCGGCGCCGGATTCCGTGCGGAGCAGCAGGGCTCGGGCGGCGGTGCAGCTGCTGTCCGCTCGCGCAGGCAGGGCAAGGGGGCGGGGCGCTGCGGCCACGCCGCCATCGCACAAACCGCCGAACTTGCGCGGGCTGTAGAAGGTGCCGGCGGCTTGGGGCAGGGGCGGGGCGTAGAGCGCGGTGGTGGCATCCGCGAGCGCGGCGCCGCGGAAGGCCGCGACCGCCTGCCGCCAGGCAGCGCCCGCGAGCCCGAAGTAGTTGATGAACACGGCGGCATCGTCCTCCCCGGCCTCATCGGGCAGCAGGGGGCTCAAGTCGTCCTCGGCAATCTCGTAGCGGCAGACGGGCAGGTGCAGGCGGCGCAGCGGTTGCAGCAGCGTGTCGCAGGCAAAGCGCGGCACCCACACGCGACGCGGCCGCCGCGGCAGCGCCTGCAGCAGCAGCTGCAGCGCGGCGCGTCCGCTGTCCACATAGGCGCAGCAGGGCGATTCGGGGTGGGGAAAACAGTCGCAGAGCGGCAGCTCCAGCCCGAAGGCTCCCCCCATGAGGTCGCTGCACGCGCGCCGGCTCATGCCGTGGGGCCTTGCATGGTCTGCGGCGAGGGGTGAAACACGAGCACCCGCCGCTCCGGCAGTTGTTGTTCCGCGCCCGTGCGGGGCAGCAGCAGGCGGCGCGGGCGGCGCGCCACCATCCGAAAGCTGCCGAAACCGGCGAGCCGCACCTCGCCGTCGCGGCACAGCCCCTCGCGCAGGGCGGTGACCACGGTATCGAGCGCCATCCGGGCGGCGTAGTGCGTGGCGGTGCCGCCCAGCGCCCGGCGGATGCGCTCCTCGAGTTGCCGTTTATTCATGCGGCAGCGCCTGCCCGGCGCGTTCGAGCAGCTGGTGCAGCCGCTGCGCGCGGTCGGGGTTCATCTTGAGCAGCTGATGCACATTGGCGTTGAGGTCGGGATCGGCGCAAATGTGGCTCATCAGCCCGCTGACGCACTGCTCGGCGGCGCGGTGCTGCTCGGGGTCGACCGTCTGGCTGAGGCGCTGCAGGGCGTCCTCCAGCGAGCGGAGCGTCTGCTCGGCCATTTGTTCGGGGGTATACACTTCCTCGGGGCGGACATCGCCGGGGGGTAGCGAGGAAATATCGGCGGAGACGGGGCTCAGCAGCAGGGCGGCAGCGGCGGGGATGGTGATGGCGGAGTGTCGCATGGTAAACAGAAGGGGGGACAGGGGTTAATCGCGTCGGCTGCCGCGGCTGAGCAGCAGCAGCGCATAGTATGCCAGCATAGCCAGCGAGGAGAGCGCTGCGGCAACATAGGTCATGGCCGCCCAGCGCAGGGCAGTCGCTGCTTCGCCGCGCAGGGCGCGGCCCTCGCTGCGGCTTTCCAGCCAAGCCAGCGCGCGGCGCGAGGCATCGAACTCGACCGGCAGGGTGACGAAGGCGAACAGCGTTGTGGTGGCAAAGAGCGCCAGCCCCACCCACGCCACGGTGGTGCCGCTGCCCATGGCGGCCAGAATGAGACCGAGCGTGAGCACGAGCTGCCCCAGCCGCGAACCGATGTTGACCATGGGCACGAGCGAGGAGCGCAGCGAGAGCCAGGGGTAGGCCTGCGCGTGCTGCACGGCGTGGCCGCACTCGTGCGCCGCCACGGCCATGGCTGCCACGGTGGCGCTGTGGTACACATCCTCGCTGAGGTTGACGGTGCGGTCGAGGGGGTTGTAGTGGTCGGTGAGACGCCCGGGGGTGCTGATGATGCGCACATCGCTCAACCCGTGTTCGCGCAGCATGAGCTCGGCGGCTTCGGCCCCCGTGAGCGGCGCGCGCTCGGCGGAGTACTTGGCGAAACTGGCGCGCATGTTCTGCTGCACGATGAAGCCGATGAACCCCGCGACAAGGATGAGGAGCAGCCCGAGCATCGTGGCACCGCTGCCGAGCAGAGCCTCGCCGCCGGGGGCAGCGTAGCCGTAGTCGGAATAGCCGTACTGAGCCAGGGGGAGGAGGAAGGATATCATGTTGTTTAGATGGCGCGGTGAGCCGCTCTGTTCAACCTCGGGAGGGTGAGGGCGGCGCATGCTAACAAAAAGCTAACCTTCTGTCAATGCCGATTCGCAAAAAGTTCGGCAAATCAATTCTTTTCGTTGCACGCAGCCGCCACGCGAGCCGCATTGCGCCGCAGATGCTCCACGCCGATGCGGCGCAGGGGGCTGCCGGTCAACAGGGCGTTGAACGCCGCCTCGTCGAGCTGCGCCATGTGCTCGGTCGTCAGATCGCGCAGCGCGGCGGGCATGAGCAAGTGGGGGTCGACGGGCGGCTCCGGGCGGGGGCGGTTCCAGGGGCAGACCTCTTGGCAGATGTCGCAGCCGTAGAGGCGCTCGCCCGCAACGGCTGCCAGTTCGGGGGGCATGGTCTCGCGGCGCGCTTCGATGCTCCAGTAGGAGATGCAGCGGCGGGCATCGCACTGCCCGTCGTGCAGGGCGCGGGTGGGGCAGGCCTCCTCGCAGCGTCGGCAGTTGCCGCAGCGTGCGGGCTGCGGCGTGTCGCAGGGCAGCTCCAGCGTGGTGAGGATGCTCGCCAGAAAGCAGTAACTCCCCCGCTGCGGGCGAATGAGCAGACCGTTGCGCCCGCGCCAGCCCAGCCCCGCCTCTTGGGCAAAAAAGCGCTCGCTGACGGGGCCTGAGTCGCTGAAGCAGCGCTGCTGCCCGCCGTAGAAGGAGAGTGTCTCGTCCAAATCGGCCAACTTGCCCGCCAGCAGCTTGTGGTAGTCCTCGCCCTGGGCATAGCGCGCCACGCGTCCCCGCGCGCGCCGAGCGTCCTCGCGCGCGTACTCGTAGGTCAGCATAATGATGCGCCGCACCCCCGGCAGCACCAGCTCGGGGCAGAGCCGCGCCGGCAGGTGGCGCTCCATCCAGCTCATGCCCGCATGCTCACCGGCCGCCAGCCAGTCCTGCAACTGCGTGCCCTGGTCCGCATCGGCGCGCGCCACCCCCAGCGCCGAGAAGCCCAAGGCGCGGGCCGCATATTCCAGAGCCTGTCGGGCAGCGTGCATCAGCGCGGGTGCACCTTGATGGGCAGGCGCCCGCCGCGCAGCCACAGCAGCAGACGCTCCTTGGAGTGTTCATTGATGGGCAGAATCTCCACCACGCGGCGCACGGCGTTGGCCAAGCGGGTGTGCGCCGGAGTCTCCTCCGGCGCGGTAGCCGCCATGCCCTCCTTGTAGGCCAGGCGCTGCATGTTGGCCGAGGCCTGTTTGTTGCCCAAGGCGGCCGCCTTGCGGTAGAGCGAGAGCGCCACGGCCGTATCCTCCGCCACCACGGTGCCGCTCTCGTAGAGGGACCCCAAATTGTTGAGGCAGTCGGCATCGTGCTGCAGCGCCCCCATGTAGAGCAGCTTGGCTGCCTTGGCGCGAGCATTGTGGCTGTAGCAGATGGAGGACATGTAGAAGAAGATGTGCGGGGTTTGCGGGTGCGTCTGCGCCAGCTGGTGCAGGTACTGCCAGGCCGTGCGCTCATCGCGCTTCACCCCGCGCCCCAGCATCAGCAGCCGCGCCTGCTCGGCGCGCGCCTCCGGCAGCCCCGCCTCAGCCGCGCGGCTGTACCATGTGTAGGCCTCGGCGGCATCGGTCGTGCAGCCGTAACCCCGCTCCGCGTAACGCGCCAAGTGCAGCATCGCCTCCGCACAGAGCTCACTCCACGATGCGTCCTGCGGCGCCGCAGCTTGATATTCCGCCAGCGTGCGCACCAAGGCGCAGGCCTCGCTCGGCTTGGCCGGGAGCCCCTTGTAGCGCCCCTCGTACACAGCGAGCAGCAGTCGGGCTGCGGGGGCATAGCCGTTGCGCACACAGGCCTCCAGCATGATGGGGACCCCCTCCATGTTGAGTCGGGTCGCGTCCTCGAGGGTGGCCTTGGCCTGTGCATACATGCCCTCCACATCCCAGCGCGTGAGCGTGTGGCGCTGCTGCGCCCCCGCTTCCGCTGCCGCGATCCAGATCAGCATGGGGATGATGAGCCACCCGTTCATAAGCCTATCTATAGCATGCCGTTGAGCCCTTGTCCATGAAAAAGCAGGGCGGCGCGGGTGCGGTGCCGGGCGCTTCGGCGTTCCCGGGGAGCAACAGCATTGAGCATGCTGTATCCTCCCGCATACTGGTAGAGGGGGGCGCATTGCCTCAAAAAAAAACGCACCGAAGCAGGGGAAGCAAGAAAACGC
>JBJEVL010000319.1:0-5304 GCA_051884335.1 Akkermansia sp.
AAGGCATCGCGCTCGGCGCCGCGCAGCAGGTCCGCCATGCGGCGGGGCGGCAGCGCCACCACGCGCACGGATTCGCGGCGGATGAGCGTGCGCAGGCGCTTGGCGGCCTGCGGGTCGGGGTAGGTGATGAGCCGGCAGCCCGCCAGCAGCGGCAGCAGCAGCGAGAAGAGCAGCCCGCCCGGCTCGTGCAGGGGTTGCGCGCAGAGCACGGGCTCGCCGGGGCGCAGGCGCAGCAGCTCCTGCGCCGAGCGCAGCGCGGCCGTCAGCGCCTGCTGCGACACGGGCACCGCCTTGGGCTTCCCCGTGGTGCCGCGCGTGAAGCGCAGGGTCGCCTCGTCCCCGGGGCGGGGCAGGCGCAGCAGCCGCAGCAGCTGCGGGCGGGGCAGGAAGCGCAGCAGCGCGCGCCACAGGCGCAGCCGCCCGCCCTGCTCGCTCAGCAGTTCATCGATGAAAATGAGGTCGCGCTGGAGCGGCCAGGCAAAGCGGTTCTGCTTCTGCACGAAGCGCTGCTCGGTGATGAGGCGCGTCAGCCCCGCGCTCTGCATGATGCGGCGCAGCTCCTCGGCCGAGGCCGTGTAGTCCACGTTGACCGCCTCGATGCCGCAGAGCGCGCAGGCCACATGCGCCACCACGGCCCAGCGCCCCGGCGGCAGCACGATGCCCAGTCGCCCGTGGCGGGAAAAGCGGTTCAGCTCGCGGCGCAGCACCAGCGCGGGTGCCAGCAGGTCGCGGTAGCGCGTGGAGCTGTCGTCCACCCCGTCCGTCAGCACGGCATCCGGGTGCTCCAACAGCGCGTGCAGCAGCGCCTCGCCCGGGGATTCCGGCAGCGCGTGCCACGCCTGCGCCGCCGCCTCGGCAGCGGCCTCGGCCCACTGCATCTGCACGCGCAGCCCCACCCCCTCGCCGGGAAGCTGCCGGGGCAGGAAGCGCAGCACGCTCTCCGCGCCCGACGCTCCCTGCCGCTGCCCCGACCAGAGAGCCTGCAGCGGCAGGCGCAGGGATTCGGCCAACTGCGTGAGCGAGGCGGGCGGGTGCGGCGGCTCGGCGCGGTCGGCCTCGGCCGGGGGCAGCAGCACCACATGGCGCCCGCTGTGCAGCAGGTCGCGCACGCGCTGGGCGATGAGCTCGCGGCTCATCTGCGCGGCATCGAGCATGCCGCCCGCCGCGCGAATCTCGCGCAGGTGCGCGATCACCTCATCCGTCGGTCGGTGGTGCAGCTCCACCACCCACGCCAGACGCTCGCGCCCCGGCACCTGCTCCAGCAGCTGCATCGTCGGCAGGTCAACGCGATTGAGCAGGAACAACATCGCTTGTTCCGGCACATGCTCCCGACCCTCGACCCTCGGCTCGCTCATCTGCGGGGCAGTATAGCACAGACCCGCCCGAGCGCAAAGCAGAAAGTGCGTGCAGCTCCCCCACCGAAGGAGACATAATCAAAATACTTTTTGCGACACAAAAGAGAGAAAATATCGTCAAGTATCTGTTTTTCGCTTGACCTGTCTCTCGAAAAAGGGTATCAGGATGGGGTATGAAACTTCATTTGCCTTTCCGCCTTCGGGCTTCTCTGCTGGCTGCCATCGCTGTGTTGGGTGGCCTTGTCCCTACCTTGACCACCGGTTCCCTTGCGGTGGGGGTCTGCGCCTACACGCTGAGCGTCAGCACCGCGCAAGCGAGCACCATCTCTGTGACGGAGGGTGCTCTCATTGAGGATTGGAGCGTGGGGAGCTCCATCGGCGGCATGACTTTTGCCAACGGAGACACGGTTCGCTTTGAGCCTTGGACGCACAGCACGGCGACATTGGCTGAGGCGATTACCGCCGGCTTGGTGCTCGAGAAGAACAGCTCGCTCACGCTCAATGCAGGAGCCGCCTTTGCGGGGGGCAGCATCGTCAACAGCGGAACGCTCATCCTCCGTTCGTCGACCGTTCTCGGTGCGGCGACGCTCTCTGCGGCCGGCGATAATAACGCATGGGTCGTGGTGGATTGGGGGAACGCCGCGACGGCTTCGCTGGCAGGAGCGCTGGGGGACTATAAGGGGAACCTGAAAATTCAGAACTCGGCCTACACACTGGCCGCGACGGAGAATCAGTACTTGTCTGTCTATCTCAGCGGCAGTACGGAGACGCAGTGCGCCGTCCTGACGCTGGCCAACGCCGAGTACAAAAAGGCCTTCCGCTTTGAAGGCTTCTCGGAGCTGCGCGTCGAGAACGGGAACACCGCCAGACTCACGGGCACCACGTCCGGCAGCGGCACGCTGATCAAAAGCGGCGCGGGCACCCTGGCCTTGCAATATACCAACTCCACGCACAACGGTACCCTGGATATTCGCGGGGGTTCGGTTTTGTGGGGGCTGGAGGGCGGCACGAGTAAGTGGCAGGTGAATACCATTGAATTTGAACGGATTAACATTGCTTCGGGCGCTCAGTGGATCGACGGGCACGTCGGCATCAACATGTCCGACCAAACCGATATCTACAGCACGGGCGGCACCATCAAGACGGTCGATGTGGCGGTTAGCTCCACCGATTTCGGACCGCTGACCAACTACTACCGCTCCCTGCATGTGAACGGTGGCGCGGCGACAACCCTGACCAGCACATGGAAGGAGTCGCGCCGTTTCGCCCTGCTGACCACGGATGAGGCCTCCGCCGCCTTGGTGCTCAACGATACGGCCTCCGACTCGGAAGCCGTGCACAATGTCTTCGATGAGGTTAGGCATTTCAACGGCACCATTACCAGCCAAATCAATTGCGGCTACGGCACCAACAAGCATCTGGTGATCGAAACTGTTGATTTGATGTCCGGCGATGTGCTGACCGTGAAGCACGGGCGCGATCAGGGTTCTCTGGAAATCGAGTCCTACGAGGGGCGCAAGATCGGGGAAGGCTCCTGGGTGGTTCAGGGCGGCTACTATGTGCATAACAGCCTCAGCATGGAGGAGGGCTCCCTTTCGGTGAGCGGCGCTCTGCGCTCGGATTTCGGCTCGGTGAGCGTGAGCGGAGGAAGCGCTACGGTCGGTTCTGTGGCGGTCGTGGCTCTGGAGGCCACGGGCGGCACCCTGACCATCACCGGGAGTGCCGAGGCCACCGCCACGCAGCTGGAGGTAGGCAGCCTGCACCTCAGCGGAGCGACAACGGAGATCAGCGGCGGTGATGCAGGCGCCGGCCAGCTCGTGAATGCGGTGGTACAGCACGATCTCGCGATTGCTGACGGGGCTTCGCTGCAACTGAACGGCCATCTGAGTGCGGCCTCGCTGCGTGTCGATGGCGGTGTGCTGAAGGTGACAGACCTGAGCGCAGGGAAGGCGAGCTTCGACAACCAAGCCGAGATTACGGTGGGGGGTGCGTTGAGCGTTTCCGACTCCTTTGCCCTGACAACGGGCAGCACGCTGACAGCAACGCAGGCAGCCTCGAACCTGGGGAACCATGCCTCCATCGGCGGCAGCCTGGTGGCAACGGGGCAGGATGTGACGGCCGGAACCCTGCTGTTGGGTGAGGGAGCTTCGTTGACATCCCGGAATCTGACGGTCGGGTCGCTGGATATCGGCGGCGGCACCTTGAGCGCAGCAGAGAAGATCACGGTGCAGGAGGTGCTGACCATGAATTATGACGGCACGCTGAATCTCGGCACGGGCGGCATGGAGCTCGCGGAGAACATCGTGTTGGCTTACAACAGCGGCAGTCATCGCGTGGATCTCAGCGGCGTGACCTTGCAGAAGATGAATTTGGATCTGTCTGCTCTGACTGTGAATGATTTTGTCCACGACGCTCAAACTGACGAGTATGAATTGGACTTGGGTATTTCTGCCGCTAACAGCACGAGTGCTGTTCATATCGCCTCGCTGAAGTTGGGACAATATCGCGTGGCGGCTGTCGGAGAGACCCTGCATCTCTTCATCAAGAACGGCACGCAGGCGGACAATCCCTGGGATCGGAATTGGGGCTCAGCCGTGGCCTCCCGCGGGGCTTCCTTCAGCGACATGGGTGCGCCCATCCGCGTCGGTGAATATCAGCTGGGGCTCTATGGCTCCGCTGCGGATGACCACAATCAGACGATTGCGGCCACTCTGGTGGGTGGTGCGGCGAATCTGGACATGGGGCGCGCCAACAATGTCTTCGGCGGTGCCTACTCCACACGGGGAAGCAACTACGCCACCGGGGATGTGCTGCGCCGCGATGTCTGGATGAAGCTGAAGTACGAATCCGGTTATGATAATGTCTTTAACATGGTGGCCGGCGGCAGCTACAACAATCAGGTGGGCATTGAGGCCACAAACGGCTCGTGGAGCCTCGAGGGCGATGTGCACATCGACGTGGATGAGGGGGTGAAGGTCACCAGCATTGCCGGCGGCAATGTGTTCTCCCGCAATAACAATGCTGACTTTGTGGGCGATGCCTATATCTCCGTGCACGGGTCGCAAATCGTCGATTCGGTCATCGGCGGTAACATCCTGGCCGGCTCGGCGGGGCAGCAGATGACGCACCGGGGCGATGCCTATCTGTATCTGTACAAAGCCTTGTCGCTCGATGACGGCTCCACGGAGGTTCGGGATTACGATGCGGTAGGTTATGTCCCGGGGGATGCCGTCGGCTTCAGCCCGAACGCCGTCATCGGCGGTAACTTCACCACCGGGCGCGGAGGGTTCACCACGACCGTGGAGGGAGATACGCATCTGGTCTTCGACGGCTTCAGCGGCACCACGAACAAAACGGTGGTCGGCGGCAACTACGGGTATGCGAACAACGGAACGCAGACTGTGGCAGGCGAGACCGAGATTGTCTTCCGAGGGCTCGGCGATGCGACCTTCGGCTATGCTGTGGTGGGGAGTAACGGATATTGGGGCTGGGGCAATTCGGTGACGCAGGAGCAGACGGTGGGGGACGCTGTCATTCGTGCGGAGGATAGCGGGGCTCTGGTGTTGAACGGTGTGATCGGCGGGCATATGCTGAGCGGGCAATGGAACAACAGCCACAGCCAGACGCAGCAACAGAATACGCTCATTGAGCTGGACACCCGGGTCACGCTCCAAAGGGTTCATTTCGATTTTAATACCGAGATGGCGGCTGCGGAGTCTGCCCTGACCGCAGCGCTGGTGGGCGGCAGTTTCTATTGGGACTGGCACGATGAACTGGCCACGTATGATTTGGGGCAGACGCATGGCGGCAACACCGTCATCTCCCTCGGCAGCGCCGCCTCGGACGCGTCGAGCTCCGAGCAGAGCATCGTCGGCGGTCATTATCTGTACACGAACGATGACTACTCGCCTACAAACGGCAGCGTCCGCGCCATTCAGACGCAGGGGGG
>JBJEVL010000320.1:0-5285 GCA_051884335.1 Akkermansia sp.
CCCTGAACAACACCGCCCCCTCCGTTGCGACGGGAACGCTGATCTCCGTTTCCGGGAATGGCGTTTCCCTCAAGCTCACCGGCGATGCTCTGGAGCAGTTGGAGGCGGGAGCTTATACCCTGGTGACGGTGGGCGACTCCGAGGCCAGCGAAGAGCTCAGCTTGGATGACGAGACCTGGCAGAGCATCTACCGACAGGGCTATACCGGCAGCTTCGATTTGTGTTCGCCGGATACCTCCGTGTTTTCGCTTCGCGCCGGAACCGCGCTGCCGGATGCCTACATCCTGAGCGTGGCGGAGATGAGCGATGCCCAGTCGACCTGGGTGGTGGGCAACACCACGCTGGGTGCCGATGCGGATTCCCAAGTGCCCATGAGGGTGCTGGATGAGAACGGGCACCTGGTGTCGGAGGATATTCTGGACAACGTGCGCTTTGTCAAGGTGAATGGTTCCTTGGACAACAACGTGATTGATCTCTCCGGCGACCATGCCGCGTGGGATATTCAGCTCAACCAGGTCATCGGCCAAGGCGGCCTGCGTCTGGTGGGCGATGCCGAGGACACCATCCGCTTCACCACCGCCGACAGCTTCACGGGCGTCGTGAGTGTGCAGGGAGCCCAAAGCGCTTTCCGCACGGGCAGCGGCACCACCCTGCTGCTCCGCGACCCTGAGCAAGGGCAGCCCCAGGTGTTGAGCGATGCATCGAGCATGACGGGCGGCGCCTTGGGCGTTGTCCTGACGCAGCAGGCCATCGCCGGCGGCGATGTGCAGGTGACCACAGGCGCGGCTCTGACGCTGAACGGCACCTCGGTGCACTTCAGCGAGCAAGCGGAGGCGGGCGTGTCGACCTGGGATGTGGATGCGGATGCAACGCTCACCATCCGCTTGGGCGATGCCGGCAGCAGCGCGACCAATGTGACGGTGTTCTTCGCGGAGGGCAGCCTGCTGAACAAGTACTTCCGCGCGAACGGAGTCGGGAGCGATGGCACCATCCACGCCGTCCGCAACGCCTCCTACTACAGCAGCACGCTGCACGGCACGGGTGCCGGCGCCGTCGGCCTCGCTCTTGCCGACGAGGCGCTGCTCAAGGCCAATGTGCAGCACACCGACCCCACGGGAGATTTGGCGCGTGTGCTTGATACGCTGGACGCCTATGCGGCCAACGGCGACCGCGCTGCCGCCAACCGTCTGGGTGCCGCCCTCTCGGGCAGCTCGGTGGCCGCCATGGGCGCTGCCCTGGGCAATGATGTGGAGCGCCAACTGCGCGCCATCCGCAACCGCACCACCACCATGGGCGTCAACCAGTGCGTCGTCAACGAGGACATGCCCTACTTCAACGCCTGGGTCAACGCCGAAGGCGACTACCGCAAGCAGAGCGCCGATGATACCCTGGCGGGCTACAAGCTCAGCAGCTGGGGCGGCACCGTGGGCTTCGACGCGGACTGCACGCCGAGCTTCACCTGCGGCTTGGCCTTCAGCGCCCTCTACGGCGACTTCGATGCCGAGAGCACGGATAACGCCACAGGCGACCTGAACACCTACTACCTGAGCGCCTTTGCCCGCTACACCAAGCACCGCTGGACGCACACCTTCGTCGCAACGGCGGGTCTGGCGGACACAAGCCTGAAACGCACGGTCGACGGCGCCACGGTCAAGGGCGATTCGGACGGCTCCATGCTGGGTGCTCTCTACGAGCTGGGCTATGTGTTTGCGCTGGATGAGGAGGCGACCACCTGCCTGCAACCCATCTTCAACGTGGCCGTGATGCACAGCAGCCTGAGCGGCTACACCGAAAAAGACAGCGACCTTGCCCTGAAGGTGGACGACACGGAGCTGACGCGGGTGAGCTTCGGCCTGGGTGCGCGCCTGCAAGCCGTGGTGGGCGAGAACGTGTACAACCGCTCCTCCATCCTGGAGCTGCGCGCCCTGCTGAAGCTGGATGCGGGTGACCGCAAGGGCTCCACCGACGTAAGCCTGGCAGCGCTGCAGGGAGCCGGCACCCACAGCGTCCGGAGCGCGGAATCCGGCGTCGTGGGCGGCGAATTCGGAGCGGGGCTGACCGTGCCTGTCGGCGATGAGGGCGGCAACATCTTTGCCGATGCCTCGGTGGAGCTGCGCGCGGACTACACGAATGTGAACGCCGTGCTCGGCTATCGCGTGAATTTCTGAGCTTCTTAGCTCCGGAGCTCAGTGCGGTCGGGATACCCCCGGGTGTCCCGGCCGCTTTTGCGTGTGGCGGCGACCGTCTGCGGACGCAGTGCCCCGTGCTTCCCCGGTGTTCCGATGGGTTGCAGGGGAGGGGGCGGGCGGTGTCAGCGCCCCGTCAGCTGCCGCCACAGGGTGAAGGCGATGAGCAGCCGCAGCGCCAGCGCCGTGAGCATGCCCCAGCAGATGGCGAGGGTGAGCTTGTGCTTGGGAGTCAGGCGGCGCGTGAGCGCCAGCCACCCCCACAGCAGCGCCTGCACCAGCGCGGAAAAGCACAGCGCTGCCGTGGCGTTGAAGCCCGCGAGATCCAGCAGCCAGGCGAGGGGCTGCAAAAAGCCCGCCGCGCAGGAGAGCAGGTCGCCCATATCACCGAGGTAGGCCACCACCGCCGAGGGCAGCACCACGCAGAGCAGCAGCGTGAGACGCGCCACGCGGGCATAGCGTTCGGCTTGGGTCGGGATGTACATGGCGGCGCAGGGGGGGGGGGACGCCCCTACTATGCCCGAGCCCCCCGCGAAAGTCAAGCGGAGGCGCGGAAAATCACCGTCCATGCCGCAGCTTTAGGCTTGAAACAGGTGGTAACAGTAGTTTATAATCGCAGGCGTTATGAGTACAGACGCAACCGAACTACCGGCCTCCGTCAAACGCTATGCCCTCTACCTGATGGTCATGGCGGGTCTCGGTGGCTTGCTTTACGGCATTGATGTCGGCGTGATTGCCGCCGCACTGCCCTATATCGAGGCCACCACCGACTACACCCCCTCGCAACTCTCCGTGGTTGTGGCGGCCGTGCTGCTCGGTTCCGTGCTTTCCTCCCTGTTTGCCGGCATGCTGGCCGAGTGGCTGGGGCGCAAGAAGGTGATTATCCTCTCCGCGCTGCTCTTCACGCTGAGCATCCCCGTCATCTGCTTCTCCGGGCTCATCGGCGGCTTTGTCGCGCTGATGCTCGGCCGCATTTTGCAGGGCGCTTCCGCCGGCCTGGTCGGCGTGGTGGTGCCCATGTATCTGGCCGAGTGCTTGGATGCCCAGTCGCGCGGCAAGGGCACGGGCATGTTCCAGTTCCTGCTGACGGTGGGCTTGGTCTTTGCGGCCTTGGTCGGCATGGTGACCACCATGCTCGTGGGTGCCGCCGCCGATCCCACCGTGAGCGAGACCAGCAAGACCGTGGCTTGGCAGACGATTTTCTGGTGCTCGGCGCTGCCGGGTCTCATCCTCTTCTTCGGCGCGTTCAAGCTCAAGGAGTCCCCGCGCTGGCTCTACCGCCGCGGTCGCCGCGACGAGGCGCTCTGCTCGCTGGCGGCTAACAACGGCGACAAGGCCGCCAAGGAGATTCTCGACGAGATGATGGCGGCGGATGAGGCGGATGCCGCCGCGAAGGCGGCGATGGCCGGCGCCGCCAAGGGCGACAGCTTGTTGCAGCGCAAGTATGTCGTGCCCTTCGTGCTCGCCGTCGTAGTGCTGGCCTGCACGCAGGCGACGGGCATCAACTCCGTGCTGAACTACTCCGTCAAGATCTTCCAGCAGGCCGGTTTGGAGGGCGACACCGCCAACATTGCCGACTTCGCCATCAAGGTGGTCAACATGCTCATGACCATCGTCGCCGTCTCGCTGGTGGACAAGAAGGGCCGCACCACCCTGCTCAAGGTCGGCACGCTGGGCATCATCTGCGGTTTGGCGGGCGTGGGTGCCATGTTCCTGACCGTGGAGCAGAACCGCGTGGATGTCACGGAGACCGTCGCCGCCGCCGTGACGGATCACAGCCTCAAGCTGAGCGCGGACGACATCGTGAAGCAGGCGATGGCCAAGAACCTGACTGCCGAGCATCCCGAGTTCGCCGTGGGCGAGAGCGTGACACCCGGCATGCAGCTCATCGTCACCTACCGCCAGGGGGATGACATGAACCAGCAGGTTGCCGAGTTCAAGGGCGAGGGCAACGAGGGCAACACCACCATCGACATCGCCAAGAGCATCGCGCTCAAGCCCAACTTCCTCGACAAGCTCTGCTTCTGGAGCACCCCGCTGCCCGAGGGCACGGTGAAGGAGCTCACCGTCACCCGCGCGGAAATCGGCATGAAACCCACCCCGCTCATCGGCTGGGCGGTCACGGGCTTCTTCGTGGTGTTCATCGCCTTCTACGCCGCCGGTCCGGGCGTCTGCGTGTGGCTGGCGCTCTCGGAGCTGATGCCCACCCGCATCCGCGCCAACGGCATGGCCATCGCCCTGCTCATCAACCAGGGCGTGTCCACCACCATTGCGGGCACCTTCCTGCCCTGGGTCGTCTCGGCGGGCTATTCGGGCGTGTTCTTCATGCTCGCTGGCTTCACCGTCATCTACTTCATCACGGCGGCCTTCTTCATGCCGGAGACCAAGGGTCGCACGCTGGAGGAAATCGAGCAGTACTTCACCACGGGCAAGATGCCCGAGAAGAAGGAAGAAGCCTGATTCTCCCGACGGCTCGAACAACCCTGTTTTCGCCCGCTGCGGCCTTGTGCCGCAGCGGGTTTTTCGCCGTCCGAGCGGCGTGCCGATGCAGATTTAATTGAATTTTCATAAGAATTTAGCTTGACATCTCAGTTTTTGAGCTTATAATCCTGCCAGCCCCTCCTTCTACTCTTGATTGATGGGGTGCTTCAAACATCAAACAAAAGTAAGATCAATATGAAGACCATCGCTATCCTCGCTCTTACCGCCGCTGCCCTCGTTTCCTGCCAGCAGCAGCAGCAGCAGCCCACGCCCGAGCCCACTCCCGCTCCCGTGGCTCCCGTGAAGGGCAAGTAAGTGCTGAAGGAAGATCTACGAAAAATCTTCCGCGACACACTACGGACGCGCTCGGAATATCCCGGGCGCGTTTTTTTTGTGCCCCGGCGTGGCGGCTGAACGCCGGGTGCGCTTTTTTTGTGCCTCGGCGCGGACGGTGCGGCGGCGCGGCTCAGTCCTGCGGCGGGCGCGCGGATGCGGCGGTTGTGGCTGCGCGGGGGAGGGTGCCCGAGCATGCGGCTGAACGGCGGCAGGTGGCTCGGGAACGAGGGGCGGCGCGCGAGCGGGCTTCGGCGGCGGCGGGGCTCAGTCCTGCGGCGAGCG
>JBJEVL010000321.1:0-5285 GCA_051884335.1 Akkermansia sp.
CGGGCACATCGAGCCCGATGCGGATCATGGCGTCCTTGAAGCGCTGGCGATCCTCGCCCTTGTCGATGGCGTCGGCATTGGCGCCGATCATGCGCACGCCGTGCTTCTCCAACACCCCGGATTTGTGCAGCGCCATCGCGCAGTTGAGCGCCGTCTGACCGCCGAGGGTGGGCAGCAGCGCATCGGGCTGCTCCCGGACAATGATCTTCTCCACGTATTCGGGCGTGATGGGCTCGATGTAGGTGTGGGGAGCTGTCTCGGGGTCGGTCATGATGGTGGCGGGGTTGCTGTTGACGAGCACCACCTCGTACCCCTCCTCGCGGAGCGCCTTGCAGGCTTGGGTTCCCGAGTAGTCGAACTCGCACCCCTGACCGATGACAATGGGGCCGGAGCCAATGACGAGAATCTTGCGGATGGACGTGTCTTTAGGCATGGTCAGTGTAAACTTGCAGATATATGCCACAGCGCCGCCTAAAATGCAAGGCTAATCTCACGCCGCTCTGCACAAAATGGGGCTTTGTTTTCAACGGAGTCGGGGCGGAAAAAGGAAATAGGGGGTGGTCAGGGTAGCGCATGACGCAGGTCGGAGCCGCCGTTTCCCCCGTTTTGCTTTTGCCCTGCGCGGTGTCCTTGGTCATCCCAACCCCGTTCCCGGAGGAAGGTTATCAATTCCTCCTCCGTCCAGAAAAGTTCCTGCGCCAGTGCGCGCCCCAGCGCTGCGTTGTGCTTGCGCACCCCGGCGGCACTCAGGTGATTCAGGGTATCCGCATAGGTTGCTGCGTCCGAATCACAACCGAGGGCTTCCTCTTTCAGAATCCGAAAACCACGGCGGGTCAAATGCAAGATATAAAAAGCCTTTATTACCCGAGCATTCTCCTCTCTCTGCTCCACCTGCAAGCGCAGCAACAGCCGACATCCCCGGGCGCGGCACTGTCGCTCCGCGTTGCACAAACCCGCCACGAAAGATTCCGCAGGTGCTTGCAAGGTTTCCTGCGGCAGGATTCGGATGGCCGGGCGCTCCTGTTCCTCGCGCGTCAGTACCTCCATCCAGCCTGAGGGGTGAATCACGGCATCCCGGTCATAGCGTTCAATAGGCTCGTTCGGCAGCGGCCCCTTGATCAGAAGCGCTGCCAGCGCAACCGGTTCTCCGGAAAGCAAACGGTGAAGATTTTTGTAATTGAGGTCAACATTTCCCTCTCGGAACATCTTGTATCCCATTCGGGTCCAAACAAAACGCAAACCCGAAATCGTGGGGGGCTTATTAAAATCATAAGCGCAGGTTGCCACAACGGTATCCCCCCGGCGCATATAGGGCTCCCCCAACAGGTAATGGCAAATGCCTCCCATATCGGCATGCTCGGCGGCATTGATTGTCGACAGCGAAAAATGATCCTTAAGGTATGCCGGGTCAATGGCTGTGCGTGTTTCCGAGCCCCCGATAAAAATATAACAGGGTTGTTGAGAGGTTCGTAACTGTTCTGCCCAACGATCCGAAACTTCGGCGCAACGCCGCCAAAAACAGCGCGAGGGAGCGAACCTGTAAAGGAACAGTACATTAAACAGGCAGCCGAAAATGACGGCTAGCGCAAGGCCAAACAAAAGGCGTTTCATGATTCAAAAGGCAAAATAGATGAACATAACCCCCCGGTTGGCCTCCAGCGTTATCAGGGCGAACACAAGAACCGAACATGCAGGGACGGAGAGGAAGAGGGCATAGGGTCTCCCTTTTCTTTTCCATGACAGATGTTCTATGTAAAGCATCAGGAAGGAGAGCGGCACGAAGAGCAACGCCAGCAGTCCCTGTCCGTGCAGCCCCTTCAGATCCCTGACAAGCGCCGCAAGGGAATAGGCTCCCGGCTGTATCAGTAACTGTAAATGACGGGACAGATTCTCTGCGTGGGAATCGTAAAAGAACATCCACATGAAGAGCATCAGACTGAAGGTCAAGACCCAACCGAGAAAGGGGGGAAGAGAGATGCCCGTGCGTTGGAAAACGCGGTACAGCACCACGGAGATGCCGCAGAGGGCTCCCCACAGGACAAAATTCCACCCGGCGCCGTGCCACAGCCCCGAAATCGCAAACACCGTCAGAATGTTAAGCATCCGAAATTTTGTGCGACTCCCCCCGAGCGGGAGATATATATAATCCCGAAACCACTGCATGAGCGATGTATGCCAACGTCTCCAGAATTCGCGTATATTCGTTGCCGTATACGGGCTCAGGAAATTGAAGCGGAGGGTAATTCCCCAACAGCGTGCCAGTCCGTAAGCCGATAAACTGTAGCCCGCAAAATCAAAATAGATACGGAAAGCAAAAATCAGATTTTGCACCCATAGCATCCATGCGCATTGTCCCTGATAATTCGGCACAAATGCACAGGCCAAATTATCCGCCATAACCATCTTAAAAAAAAGTCCCAGAATGATGTATCTGATGCCGATATTCAAGTTTCGGGTCTGAAGGGCAAGAGAAACAGAGCTGAGCTGGGGCAGCAAATCCTTGCGCCGCTCGATCGGTCCGGCTACAATCTGAGGGAAAAAGGAACAAAAGTTCAGATAATTGATCAGAGACGGCAGGGGCTCACGGCGCATCAGCGTATCAACGCAGAACCCAATCACTTGGAACGAATAGAAAGAGATGCCGATCGGAATCAGCAGATCCCGCATGCAATCCCAGGGAACGGAAATCACATGAGCACTGAAAAAATACGCATACTTGTAAAAGAACAAGGGCGATAAAATCACCGGGATCATGCATGCGAGCAGCCATTTCCTCCCTCTGATGTTCAGGTGCATGCCGTGCCGACAGCCTCCGTAGGCTGACAGCGAAACAAATAGAAACATAAGGAGCGTTTCCCAACTCGCCATCCCCAGAAGAATCAGGCTCAACAATAACAGGAGAATCTTCTGCAGGCCTCGAAGATCCCGTAGCAGCATGCGGATGATCCGGATGATGAAGAGACCGGATATGAGGACGACCCAAAAATTGATTTCCGAGAAATCCATAAGAGAACGAGGATGCGGTTGCTCTAGTGAAAACTTCGCCCCGTCATCTGTCTGTTTTTACGGGAACCGAGCCTGTTTGTGCGGAGGGGCTGCCATGAATCAGCAGGCAGCGCTCAGCATGTCTTGGGCGGGCGCGCAGGCAACCTGATCCGTGCCGATGTCCCGTCCGTACCGCGAGAGAGGGGGGAAGAGATACCGATGCGAAACACAATTCATGCTGCACCGTCAGCCTATCACAGCGCCGGGGTGTTGTCAAGAATTGCTGATATTTCTGAGAAGCGGGAATGCTCCTCGGACATCGCACGGACATAGCCTCCGAGGGCGGCCTGACGTGTGCGTAAAAGCAGCTGAGGCATTCTGCTTGAGCCGGAAGCGGGACGCAAAACCCCGCCCCCGGCAGGACTCTGCGGGGGGCGGGGAGGAAAATCACACGCGCTCGTGCGCGCTCGGATCAGGCGATGATGCCGAGCTCCTTGCCCGCTTGGGCAAAGGCGGCAATGGCGCGGTCGAGCTGCTCCTCGGTGTGCGCCGCCGAGATTTGCGTGCGGATGCGGGCCTGTCCCTTGGGCACCACGGGGTAGAAGAAGCCCATAGCGTAGACGCCCAGCTCCAGCAGGCGGTCGCTCATCTTCTGCGAGAGGGCGGCATCGCCGATCATGACGGGCACGATGGCGTGCCCCGCGCCGGCGAGGTTGAACCCGCACTGCTCCATGCCCTTGCGGAAGTAGGCGGCGTTGTGCTGCACCTTCTGCGTGAGCTCGTTGCTGCTCTCCAGCATGTCGAGCACCTTGATGGTGGTGGCGGCGATGGCGGGCATGACGCTGTTGGAGAAGAGGTAGGGGCGGGCCTTTTGGCGCAGGATGTCCACAATCTCCTTGCGGGCGGCGACATAGCCGCCGGAGGCACCGCCGAGCGCCTTGCCGAAGGTGCCGGTGGTGATGTCAATCTTGCCGAAGAGGCCGCAGTGCTCGTGCGTGCCGCGACCGCGCTCGCCGAGGACACCCGTGGCGTGCGACTCGTCGAAGTGCACCAGCGCGCCGTACTTCTCGGCCAGCGCGTGAATCTTGTCGAGGCTCGCGATGATGCCGTCCATGGAGAACACGCCGTCGGTGGAGATGAGGATGGTGCGGGCGCCGGCGGCCTTGGCCTCCTGCAGCTTGGCTTCCAGATCCGCCATGTCGTTGTTGGCGTAGCGGTAGCGCGCGGCCTTGCACAGGCGCACACCGTCGATGATGGAGGCGTGGTTGAGCGCATCGGAGATGATGGCGTCCTCCTTGTCCAGCAGGGCACCGAAGAGACCGCCGTTGGCGTCGAAGCAGGAACCGAAGAGGATGGTGTCCTCCGTGCCGAGGAAGGCGCTCAGGCGCTCCTCAAGCTCCTGGTGCAGGGTCTGGGTGCCGCAGATGAAGCGCACGGAGGCCATGCCGAAGCCCCACTTGTCGATGGCTTCCTTGGCGGCCTGCTCCAGCACGGGGCTGTTGGCCAAACCCAGGTAGTTGTTGGCGCACATGTTGATGACCTTGCTGCCATCCTTCAGCCCCACCTCGGAGAACTGAGGCGTGGCGATGTAGCGCTCCTGCTTGAAAAGACCCGCCGCCTTGAGGCCGGCGAGGTCAGCGACCAAACGGTTCTTGAAATCGGTGTTATACATAGCAATGCCGGGTCCCTACGACCCCGCGCGGATTGTACCCCCCTGAGTCCGAGCTGTCAATGCCCGAAAGGGTGTGCGATTCGCTCTTTTTTCTGTTTTTTAAATTTATTTTTTGAATTTTTGAACAAATGCGTGCGGGGGGGTGTCTCTCCCTTATCAGTCAACGCACCCGGCGGCCGGGGAAGGAGAGAGCTCCGAGCTGCCATTTAAGGGAAAGGCTGAGTTTCATAAGGTAGTAAGTGAGGTGCCGGAAGCCGGGAGGTTTCCGGCACCTTTCTTCGCAGCAGCGGGAGCCTGAACGGTCACTTGGTCGTTGTGCCGGAAGGTTTCCGGCACCTTTCTTCGCCGCCCCTCCTCCTGCCACGCAAAAAAAAGAGAGCGCCTGTACGACGCTCTCCGAGTGATACCCCCGCGCGGGCTCGAACCGCGGACAAATTGATTAAGAGTCAACTGCTCTACCAACTGAGCTACGGAGGCACTTGGTCTGTCAGCACGCTTCCCGAACCACCCCGGAGAGTTTCATCCCCCCGAAAAGTCCCATCCCCCCGAAGGGAGAGCCGCTGGTCAGATTTGAACTGACGACCCACGCATTACGAATGCGTTGCTCTACCACTGAGCTACAGCGGCG
>JBJEVL010000322.1:0-5284 GCA_051884335.1 Akkermansia sp.
GACATCGGCGCGGCGTTCGTCGGCAAAGCTGTGCTGCGAAATGCCGTTGATGCGCAGGTCGACGCTGCGCCCGGGGCAGTCGACAAAGACCTTGCCGATGAGCTCGGGCGCCTTGCAGGCCGCGGGCGCGACGGGCACGCTCTCGTAGGGGCGGAAGCCGTCCTGCTCCTGCAACACGCTCAGATCTTTGGCTTCGAGCCGCTTGAGCACCTTGGGCAGCTTGTCGAGGCGGAAGAAGTTGGCTTGGTCGAGTTTCCAGCTGCCGCGCTCGCAGACCAGCTGCAGCACATAGGCGTTGGGCGCGGGAGCCCCATCACCCAGCTGCACGGTGCCCAGGTAGGTGCAGGCCATGGTTTGCCCCTGAGCTCCGGCCAGGGCGCCGATGAAGCGGAAGTTCTCCAGCGCGGGGGCAGGGGGCTGCTTGCGGAAGAGGTCGCCGGGGAAGTTCTGCTTCTGCGAGACGATCATGTTGCGGATCTTGGTTTGGCGGGCAGTGGAGGTGCTGCTGCGCCACGAGCTTTCGTTGCCGCGCTGCATGCTCACCCGCCAGGTGTTGTACACGGTGTCGGCGATGCTTTTGGCCTTGTCCTGCACGGGCAGTTTGAAGGCGGGAGCCGCCTGCGCGGGCTGCGGCTGCGCGGCTGCGCAGCCGAGGGCAAAGGCGAGAAAAAGAGCGGGGGAAAAAAGCGTTCTCATGTCTGCCCGCAGCTTACTACGGGCTTGATTTTTCCGCAAGAAAATTGCATACTGAGCCCGCGTTTATGACGGCTTTCTCCCGCACCCCCCGCTCCGCCGAGGAGCTGCGCTATCGGCGCCTGCTGCGCCGCGCGCCCGCCGTGGTGTGGAAGCGCTTTGCCGACGGGCACGAGCTGCGCCTGCGGCTCTTCCTGCCGGCGGGGCACAGCACGGCGCATTTCGCCCCGGCGGTGCTGTTCTACTCGGGCGGCATGTGGGCGGTGGAGAACATGTCGGAGTTTGTGGCGTGGTCGGTGCATCTGGCGCACCGGGGTGTGGTGTGCCTCATCCCCGAGTACCGCACGCCCGACCGCTACGATGTGACGGCTGAGGAGATTCTCACCGACGGGCGCGACGCTTGGCGCTGGCTGCACCACAATGCCGCCGGGCTGGGCATTGACCGCGACCGCATCACGCTGGCGGGAGCCGATGCGGGCGGCCTCATGGCGCTGGTGGCGACCATGCAACCGCTGACGGAGCAACGCCGCTGGTGGCGCCCCGGCAGCCGCGATGTGCCTCCCTTGCAGCCGGCGGCGGTGGCGATTTTCCGCGGGGTGGTGGACACGGAGGCGCCCGAGGCGCGCGCGTTGCGCGTGCCGGAGTCGGTGCTCGACCCGTCGGCGGTCAACCCCTGCGACCTGCTGCGCCGCTGCCTGCCGCCCCTCTTCTGCGCGCACGGCATGCTCGACCCCCTGCTGGACTACGAGATGCGCGAGTGGTTTTGCGAAGAGTGGAGGTCGCTGGGCAATCACGCCGAATGGGTGCTCTGCCCGGCGGGCGACCACACCCTGACCGGTTTTGAGACGAATCCCGCCGTTTTTGAGCAGGTGCTGCTGGCGTGGCTCCATTTTATGGTGCGGGAGGGCATTTGGCCCGAGTCGCTGGCGGCGGGCGATGCCCTCATGGAATGAAAGTGCGCGAAAAATCGCGATAATCGCCCGCCTTTCCTTGACTTTCGGGCGGTGTTTGCGCTATGCTTTCCGCTGATAGAATCCCCCTTTGTTATGTCATTCTTCGTTCAAAATGTAGAAATCGGCGGTCAGCAGCCCTGTTTTCTTTTGGGCCCCTGCACGCTGGAGTCCGAGGAGTTCGGGTGGGAGATGGCGCGCTCCATCAAGGAAATTTGTGACCGCGTCGGCATTCCCTTCGTATTCAAGGCTTCCTACGACAAGGCCAACCGCACCAGCGTCAAGAGCTACCGCGGTTTGGGCATTCAGGAGGGCTGCCGCATCCTGTCCGAAATCGGGCGCGAGCTGCACATTCCCGTGGTGACGGATGTGCACACCGAGCAGCAGGCCGAGTACGCCGCGCAGTATGTGGATTTGCTGCAGATTCCTGCGTTCTTGAGCCGCCAGAGCGACCTGCTGGAGGCTTGCGCCAAGACGGGGCGCCCCGTCAATGTGAAGAAGGGGCAGTTCCTCGCCCCTTGGGACTGCAAGAACATCTGCGAGAAGATGCTGGCCTTCGGCTGCGACAAGTTCATGCTCTGCGAGCGCGGCACCAGCTTCGGCTACAACAACCTTGTGGTGGACATGCGCGGGCTGTACTGGATGAAGCAGTTCGGCTGCCCCGTGCTCTTCGACGCGACGCACTCGGTGCAGCGCCCCGGCGGCTTGGGCGGTGCCACGGGCGGCGATCGCGAGCTGGCTCCCGTGCTGGCCAATGCGGCGATGGCGGTCGGCATCGACGGCGTGTTCATGGAGGTGCACAAGGACCCTGACCACGCGACGAGTGACGGCCCCAATCAGGTGTACCTCAGCGATTTGGAGAACATCATCACCAATCTTCTGACCATCCGCAGCGCCTGCGAGCGGCTCTGCCCCATCCCCGTGCATTGATGCGTCCGCTGCTGCGAGTGCTGTCGGTCTGTTGGCTCGCCCTCCCCCTGTGGGCGGCGAGTGATGCCACGCAGAGCGCCGATGCCGTGGGCGCGGGGGAGTTCCCCGCGCTGCAACTGCTGCCCCCGGGCAGCGAGATCGAGGGTATCTCGCTGCCGCGCTACGAGAACCACCGCATTTCCGCGCTGCTGCAGGCGGAGCGCTTGTGCGTCGTCTCGCGTCGCGAGGTGGAGCTGCGCGGCATTCGGGCGCTGATTTTCAATGCGGACGGCACGCGGACGGAAATTGCTGCGCCCGTGGCCTCCTACGATTTCACGACGCTGCGGGGCAGTGCCGCCGACAGCATTCGCGTGTGCAACCCGCGTTTCGAGGCGCGGGGAGGACGCATTTACTACGACACGGTGAAGCGCCGGGGCATCCTGATCGGCCCCGTGCGCACGACCATTTCGACGGGCGCGCCGACAGCGCCCGAACGCTGAGAGGAGCACCATGAAACCCCGTCTGATTCTGCCCCTGTGTTGCTCGCTGCTGCTGCCTGCCGCAGCTGCGTTGCCCGAGTGGATGGAGCCGGCTCTCCGCGCGGCGCGGGAGTTGACGGAGCGTTGGGAGGAGGAGGCGCGCGGCGTGAGCGAGGAGTTTGCCCGCATGGAGCTTCCTGCGCCCGCTGAACGGGAGGTCACCGAGACGACCGTGCCGGAGGTGCAGCCGGGGCAATCAGCGGTGGAGTGCGACGGCGCGCTGCTCTTCGATGTGGAGGGAGCGCGTCTCGTGTACATCGGCAATGTGCGCCTGCGCGACGAGCGCTTGCAGATGCGCGCATTGCACCGCCTTTTCGTGAAGATGCCGCCGCAGGACGGTCCTTCGGTGGGGCAGCGCGTGGCGCAGCGCGCCGGCAGCCCCCGGGAGGGTTTTACGACGGCGGTCTCCGCTGCCGACCCGGCGCCGGAGTCGGCACCCGCCGCGGAGTCGGCGGTATCGCCGCGCGCCGCTCTGCCCGAGGGGGTGGATCCCTTGGATTTGGTGACGACGGATGCCGAGGTGAATGTGGCGGACAACCACATTCTGCTGTCCTCGCCTGCGGGGGGGCATGCCATTGAGCTGCATTCGGGCGCGAGCGCGCTGCTGCTGCAGCCCGGCGATGATCGCCCGGCGCGCCTGCTGATTGATGCGGAGGGCAATGTGGTGCTGGAGGGTGCGCTGATTCGGGGAAACTGGGTCGACGCACAGGGGCAGACCACGGAGTTGAGCGGTTCGGGGACGGCGTACTACCGCGCGGAGTCGGGCGAGTTGCTGCTGGTCGGTCCGAGCAGTCTCACCCGCCCCGAGGGGACGGTGAGCGCGGAGCGCTGCCTGCTGGTGCAGCTCGACACGGAGCGCAGCCCCAAGCCGGGCTTCATGCAGCAGTTTGCCGCATTCCGCTGCCGGGGCGTGCTGGCCGTGCATGCCGAGGGGCAGGTGCATGCGACCATGGCGGCGCGCGGGGAGCTTCCCGCCGCCGAGTGCCGCACGGAGGAGTTGGACTACGATGCCCGCAGCGGTCTGTGCCGTCTGTCGGGCGGCGAGGGCAGTCTGGAGCGCGGCTGCGACAGCCTGCGCGGCATTGAGCATGCCGAGCTGTGCCCCGACGGGAGCGTAGTGCTGCGCGGGCGCGAGCTGAGCGGCAGCTACGAACGCCCCGATGAGGCGGGCGGCACCCCCCTGCGCGGCACCTTCCGCACGGGCGGCGAGATTCGCTTCGAGCCGAACGAGGGCTGCTGGGTGCTGCCGGAGGGGATTCGGGCTGAGGACGAGGCCGCCGAGCTCAGCTGCACGGGTGCGCTGCGCCTGTACCTGCAGGCGGCGGACTGCAAGCTGCCCGAGCTGCGCGGCTCGCAGATCAACCTGAGTTTTCTGCGTTACCGCAGCCCGGCGCGGGCGGTGGCGCGCGGCGGGGTGACGGCCCGGCTCTACGAGCGGGGCACCCGCAACCTGCGCGGCGAGCTGCAGGCCGAGGAGTTGGATGCCGACCTGCTGAGCAGCGCTGCCACCCTGCGCGGTGCGGTGCAGAGCCCCGTGACGGTCGCCTACGAGGGCAATCGGCTGGTGGTGACGCCTGCGGAGGATGCTCCGGCGAGCGTGGTGCTCACACCTGAGGGCGATGCCACGCTGCGCGGTGCCACCGTGGAGGCGCAGCTGTGCGATGAACGGGGCAGTATGACGGCTCGCTGCCTCGGCGGCATGCGCCTGCGCCGCGCCGATGCGACGCTGGAGACGGACGGTGCCGCAGAGTTCCGCTCCGCGCAGGGGGTGCTGACGACGCGCGGTGCGCTGCGCGCTCTGCTGAGTACGGCCGAGCCTGCGGCGGAAGCGGCGCGCGGGGGCAGGGCTCTGCTGCCCGAGATGCCTTACACCGGTTTGCGCGAGCTGAGCACCGCCGAGGGTGGCACCGTGCAAAGCGCTCAGGGTTCCCTGCGCTGCCGCGGCCTGATGCACCTGAGCCTCAAGCCCGAGGGCGGGGAAGGAGCCGACCTGCTGCAAACGGCGGAGGCCAACGAGGCGGTGGTGCTGGCGACGCACGATGCCGATGGGCAGCTCATCACCGCAGCGGGTGATCGGCTCAGCTACGATGGCGCTACGGGTGAAAAAGTGCTGACGGGGCGCAGCGTGACCCTGACGCGCGGCAGCAACACCCACACGGCGAGCGGTCCGGGCGCTGCCCTGCATCTGGATGC
>JBJEVL010000323.1:0-5235 GCA_051884335.1 Akkermansia sp.
GCATCGGAAACGGGCCGGGCTTTACAGCTGCAGGTCTGCGTGGTATAAAGATGCGACACGTTTTTCCTGCCTTTCCCTTTTTACTGCGATGCCTTCCGTCCTCATCAAAACATACGGCTGCCAAATGAACGAACGCGACTCCGAGCAGGTCGCTTCCATGTTCCGCGCTGCGGGTTACGAGCTGACCGCAGATGAAGCGGAGGCAGATGTGTATCTCATCAACACCTGTTCGGTGCGCGAGAAGGCGGAGCTCAAGGCGCTCGGCAAGATGGGGCAGCTTTGCGCCCGCCCCGAGGCGAAACCTTGGACGGTCTACGGCTTCATGGGCTGCATGAGCCAGAGTTTGGGCGAGGCGATTTTCCGCGAGGTCCCCCGTGTGGATCTCGTGGCGGGGACGCAGCAGTACCACCATGTTTATGAGCTCTGCAACCGCTTGCTGCGCAGCCGATTGGGAATGCGCATCGACCGTCCCCTGCGCCGCGGAGCGCACATCTGCACGACGGCAGAGGAGGAGGGTTTTCAGAACATGGTCACCAATCATTTGGACTGCGGCGGCAAGTGCTCGGCGTTTGTTTCCATCGCTCAGGGGTGCGATATGCACTGCTCCTATTGCATTGTGCCGAGCACCCGCGGTCCGGAGGTGAGTCGTCCGGCGGCCGATATCGTGGCCGAGGTGCGGGAGCTGGTGGCGCGAGGTATTAAGGAGGTGACGCTGCTGGGGCAGATTGTCAACCGCTACGGGCGGCACGAGGGTCTTGTGGACGGCAAGGGGGCGTTCGTGCGCCTGCTGGAGGCGCTGCACGACATCGAGGGGCTGGAGCGCTTGCGCTATACCTCGCCGCACCCCATCGGTTTCCGTGAGGATTTGGTGCAGGCGTACACTTACCTGCCCAAGCTGTGCAGCCACATCCACTTTCCCATGCAGAGCGGCAGCGACCGTATTTTGCAGGCGATGTACCGCCCCTACAGGAATGAAAAATACCTCGAGCTGTGTGAGGCGTTGCGCGCCGCCCGCCCCGATCTCGCCATCACGACGGATATTATCGTGGGCTTCCCCGGCGAGACAGATGAGGATTTCGCGGCGACGGTGGCGGCCGTGGAGCGCGTGCAGTTCGACAATGCGTTTATTTTCAAGTATTCTCCTCGCCGCGGCACGGTGGCGGCGGGCTTGCCCGACCAAGTGCCCGCCCGCATCAAGGAACAGCGCAACCACGAGCTGTTGGAGGTGACTAACCGCATTGCTGTCGCCCGCAACCGCGCGCTCGTCGGTACGCAGCAGATGATTTTGGTGGAGGGACCCAGCAAGAGCAACCCCGACCGCTTGCAGGGGCGCAGCTCGCAGAACAAGCCCGTCATCATCACCGAGGGGCAGGCCGAGGTGGGCAGCCTGGTGCCCGTGCACATTCGCGAGTGCACCGGGTTCACCCTCTACGGCAGCGTGTGAGCGCGGTGCATACCTTATATTGAAGCTGCGCGAGCGCGCGCCCGTCCTCATGGTAATACCCGTCACCATGAAGAACATTACCCGCTACACCTACGAGAATACGGATTTTCAGGGATGGCGCGTCAGCATTCAACGCTGTGGTCGCATCATCACCCGTTATTTTTCAGATCTTCAATATGGCTCCGAGGAGGCTTCGCAGCGTGAGGCCATTGCGTACCGCGACCGCGTGTTGCGCGATATTGAGCGCCGCCGCGAGGATTTGCCGCAGTTCATGGATGAGGAGTTGGCGCTGCTCCAAGTGTTGCTCCGCGAGAAGGAGGGTGGGCTCAGCCCTCGGTGACAATCTGCGGTGCCAGTGCCTCGCGCAGGGCTTCGCAATCGTAAAAGTTGCAGTCCTCCAGGCGGGTGAACTGTCGGCTCAGGCGTTGCAGCAACTCGATGAGCGATTGCTGGGAGCTGCCCTGCGTGTTGCTGATGTGTTCCCAGAGCTCGGCGTTGTCTGCTTGAAAGAGTTTTTCCTGCTGTGCCAGCGATTTGCGCAGCGGTTTGACGGCGGCGTCTGCCTGTTCCGGGGAGCGCACGGCTTCCAGAATCTCCACCTCATTTTTCAGGGCTGCGGACAAATCGGCGCATATCTGTTCGGGGGAATCGGCTGCCGGGGCGACGGCGGAGACACAGGCGAGCAGACCCGCACAGGCAAACAGAGTGGAGGGGGACTTCATGCTGTGTATTCTACGCTGTCATTTCCCGCTTGTCAAGCCGGCGCTCGGATGGAAATTCTCATTGCATCGGCTGCCGTTTCTTGGTACAATGTCCGACACAGGGGTACATGAAGACGCTGGATCGCTACATTCTCCGACAGCTATTGTTCATCACGGCTTTGGGCGTGTTGGCGTTGACGCTCCTCATGCTGCTGGGGCAGCTTTTCAAGGAGCTGCACACGCTTTTGGTGGAGAGCGGCGCGCCGCCGCGCATTGTGTTTGATTTCATTGTGCAGGTGATTCCTTTCTCGCTCACCTTCACTGTCCCTTGGGGTTTTCTCACGGCGGTGTTGCTGGTGTACGGGCGTTTGGCCGCCGACAACGAGCTGACCAGCATGCGCATGGCGGGGTTGAGTCTGTGGCGGTTGAGCCTGCCCGCTATCGGGTTGGGTATCGTGCTTTCCGCGCTTTGCTACTACATCAACATCGAGGTGGCTCCGCGCGGTAAGCAGTCCATGAGTGATCTGGTGCTTTCTGCTGCGATGGACAATCCCCGCAATCTGCTGAGCTCTGGGCAGAGCGCTACCAAGCTCGACAAGGTGCAGCTCTACATCGAATCGCGGCAGGAGGATGAGCTGAGGGGGTTGCATATTTACCCTCTCAGTGAGGATGAGGAGAGCAACAGCATTGCTACCGGGGGTGGGTTCACCTCGATTCATGCCCGGAGCGCCGAGCTCGGCGCGTTCGATACGCAGTCGCGCATGCTGGAGTTGACGCTGCGCAACGCAGTCATCGAGCGCACGCGCAACGGCATCACCGAGCTGCCGCGCTTGAGCAAAATGCCGCTGCGGGTGCATATCCCCATTCGCTCGCACCGCAAACTTAAGCCGAACCGCTACACCAACGCCGAGATTGCTGAGGTGTTGCGCCACAGTGCTGTGACCGCAGGGCTCGATCTCGGGCGCATGGAACGCTACGGCAAGGCTGCTGCTGCGCACCCGGTGTTCCCGTGTGCGGAGCGCCTGTGGGCAGAGGCTTGCAAGGACGCCGCTTACTACAACGGCTCGCTGGATGAGAAGAATCTCCGCGCGTTCCGCACGGAGGGGACTAAGCGCGCTTCGTTTGCCTGTGCCTGCATTGTCTTTTCGCTCATCGGGGTGCCGCTGGCCATCACGGCGCGTCGCCGCGATACTTCCACGGGCTTTGCCATCGGCATTTTGGTGGCTGCCGTGTATTTCCTGGCGCTGGTGCTTTGCGAGATATCGCGCAAGAGTGGCGGCATCACTCCGTACATTGTGCTTTGGCTGCCCAATGTCCTTTGCGCGGCCTACGCCCTGTGGCAGCATCAGAAGGCAAAGTTCCGCGGTTGAGCCGGGGGAATGCGGCGGGTGCGGACGGCGCGGCGGGTGCGGAGGGTGCGGCGGGTGTCGGCGGCGCGGAGAACGTGGCTGAGTGCCGCTTGGCGGGTGAGTGCTTGCCGGGGCGGGGGCGGTGGTCTCGGGGGCTGCCCGCAGCCTGCGCTTGACAGGCGTGCCCTCGCGCGCTAGAGTGGGAGTGCTATGATGATTGCCCCCTGTAGCGTGGTGCGCCGCGCGGAGCAGCGCGCGTTTGCCGCCGGAATTACGGATTCTGTTTCGCTGATGGATGAGGTGGTGCGGCGTTTGCACGGCGCCGTGCGGCAGGCGGGCATGGCGCCGCAGCGTGTGGTGGTGTATGCGGGCACGGGCAACAACGCCGGCGATGCGCTGGGGTTGGCGGCGGCGCTCGCTTGCCCCGTTCTGCTGCGTTGTGCGGATGCGGCGCACCGCCTCTCCCCCGAAAGCGCGCGGCAGATGGAGCGCTGCGCGGAGCTGCGCGTGCTCGACCGGGCGCCGGAGCCGCAGCCCCACACCCTGATTCTCGACGGTTTGCTGGGCAGCGGTGCAGGGGGGGCGCTGCGCCCCGCTTATGCGGCTCTTTGCGCGGAGATGAATGCCCTGCGCGCGGCTTCGCCGCACAGTTTGCTGCTGGCCATTGACATCCCCACGGGGTTGGATGCCGATGGCGGGGAGGGCGTGGGTGTGCGGGCCGACATCAGCTGCCCCATCGGTTGTGTGAAACCCGGCATGTTGGCAGATGCCGCTGTCGATGCGGTCGGGAGGCTCATGCCCATCCCCCTGCCGGGCAGTGTGCTGCCGGACGAGGGGGAGGGTGATCGCGTGCTCGATCCCGGGGAGCCCCTGCTGCAGCTGCCCCGCCGTGCCTACAGCTGTTTTAAGAATCGCGCCGGGCGTGTGGCGGTGGTGGCGGGGAGTTGCGGGATGCTGGGTGCCGCGCAGATGGCGGCCGAAGCGGCGGCAGCAGCGGGCGCCGGGCTGGTGGAGCTCTACTGCCGTGCGGATATTTATCCCCTGCTGGCGGCGCGCGTGGCTCCCGAAATCATGGTGCGCAGCGTGGGCAGCTATGCGGATCTGCCGGAGTTGCAGGCGCAGGCGCTGCTCATCGGTCCCGGTCTGGGGGCGCTCCCCCGCGCGGAGGCCGAGGCGTTGCACCGCTTGGCCATGCGTTTTGCGGGGCCCGTGGTGCTTGATGCCGATGGGTTGAATGCCGTCGCTGCGCATGGGTTGAGCATCGGTGAGCACTGGATTCTCACGCCTCACCCGGGGGAGATGCGACGCCTCGATCCGCGCCCCGCGGCTTCGCGCCGCGAACAGCTGCGCCGCTTTACGGAGGCTCACGGCTGCATCCTGCTGCTCAAGGGGGCGCGCAGCCTCATCGGCGACCGCAATCGTTGCGTCTACAACAGCACGGGCGGACCCTACATGGCGAACGGCGGGCAAGGGGATGTCCTCTCGGGCGTCATCGCAGCGCTGGCGGCGCAGGGATGCCCGCCCTTGCAGGCTGCGGCTGCCGGTGCCTACCACTGTGGCTTGGCCGCCGAGCGCGTGTGGTGCCGCAAGGGCTTTGCCGGGGTGGTGCGCGCCTCTGAGCTCCTGCGGGAGCTCGCTGTCTGTTGAGAAGTGATGGAGCACGCGCGCTCGCGCGCCGCTCATCACGACGCGCTGCCGTGTCTCATCGATACAGGGACAATTTGATGGGATGCAGATACAT
>JBJEVL010000324.1:0-5234 GCA_051884335.1 Akkermansia sp.
CGTAATCGTCGACAATGTAGAGGGCGGGTTGCCCCTTGATGCGGAATTTGGTACCGACGGGATAGACGGACCAGTCGGCGGCGGCGCTGCGCAGGCTCTCGGAGAACTGCAGATTGCCGTTGACGGCATTCTTGCACCCGTAAACCAAGTGGTCACTCTCGCTGTGGGTGTAGGCGGTCGTGCGCACGAAGCGTCGCCGCTGCTCCTGCGAGTAGAACGGCATACCCTGGCGATCCTTGCTCAGCAGGGGCGTGCCGCCGCCCGGTGGCAGGGGGGAGCAGAAGTCCGCCCGCAGCCCGCTTGGCGCCTCCGCACCATGCGCCGCCCCGGCGAAACATCCGGAGCAGATGAGGAGACATACAAGACTTGCCAAACGGGGTAAGGTCATCAGCATCAAGGCAGAATACAATCAACAGCATAGCTCGGACGGCGTGCCGCGACAAGAATTTTGTTCTCCGACAGCCTCGCGCGCATACGCTGTCCGGGGGCGGTATCACAATCCTTGGGTGCGTTTGGCGCGCGGCGCATCTACATCTTGGAGCTGCCCACCCCATCGCAGAAAAGAAAAAAAAGATGCCGCATGCGGCATCTTTGTCAAAAATTGATTCCGTTTTCCGAAAGAATCTGCCCGTTCAGCGGTGCCGCTGCTGCTCCAGCAGGGCGGCATACATCTGTCGGCAGTGCTTGTAGCGCTGCCGCGCGGTCAGCGTTTCCAGACTGCGCAGCGAGGAGCCCCATTCCAGCACCTCGATCTCGACAATGCGCCGCCCCCAGGCGCGCATGAGGCTGCGGCTGGGTTGGTAGATGTCGATGGTGCCGGTGCCGGTCAGCGCCGTGCCGTAGTCATCGACAACGTAGGTGTAGGGCTGCCCCTTGATGCGGAAGCGCGTCCCGAGCGGGTAGACGGACCAGTCTGCGGCGGCGCTGCGCACGGTGTCGGTGTAGCGCAGGGGTGTCCCCGCTGCGCTCATGGCTCCGTAGCGGACATGGTCGCTTTCGCTGTGGGTGTAGGCCGTGGTGCGCACCACGCGTCGCATTTGTCTGGGGTGGTAAAAGGGCATTCCCCATTGATCGCGACCGAGTTGCGGCAATTTTTTGGAAGGCATGGCACTGCGGCAGGGAGCCAGCGGCTGCACGAATCCGGTGCTGACGCCGCGCACTTCCTCTCCTGCCGCATGCGGAAGCAGCCCCGCGAGGAGCGCCGGAATGAAGGTGACAAGAGGAAGATATGTTTTGAACATAGGAACGCCGCTCAGCCTAGCACAAACAGTCATCCCCGGGCAAGTTCTTTTTGTGCCTGCATGGCGTATAGGGATGCGCGGGGTCTTCTGTTCCGGGGCAGCGCAGGGGAGAGAAAAAAAGACTGACCGAGCGGGCTAACAGCGGAGCAGACGCTGCCCAGCTCCGGGCGGAGGATGCTCCCGAGCTCAGAAGAGTTGCTTTTCGCGCTCGGCTTCGCGCCCTTCGAGATAGCGGACATAGCGGCTGACGCCCGCGCCGTAAGGCGAGGCGAGCCGAGTGTCGGGCATGGTGTTGCAGAGGGTGGCGGAGCGACGGCGGATGAAGAACAGGTAGATGAAGAGCAAGGAGCAAGGGGCGCCGATGCCCAGCGTAACGGCGAGTCCCTGCGGGGTGAACATCCACGAGTTTTCCAAGGCGCTGCGCAGTTTGTCTTTCCACGATGGCTCTTCCTCGGGCTTGGGTTTGAAGCGGATGTCGACGAGGGGGATGCGGCGGCTCTCATCGGTGGCCAGGGGGGTGAAACCCGCCGACAGGGGGGTGATGAGCTCGTTGATGGTGCGAAGGGCTGCGGCCAGCCCTTCGACGCCGTCGCCGGCTTCGGCAGCGGCGTTGCGGACGCGTTGCAGCCATTGGTGGCGGGTGTCGTCATCGAGTTTGATGTCGCGGTAGCCGATGTCGATGGCGGCGGTGTTGCCCAGCGGGTAGAGCAGCAGCACGGCGTAGTCGCAGCTCTGCTGAGCCACGGAGCCGACAAGGGTGGCGGCCGAGAGCTCGCCGGGAATGACCTGACTGCCCTTGACGAGCGCCGTGCAGAGCCGGTAGCGAGCTTGCGCGTTCAGGTGGCGCAGCAGGTGGGTGATGTCCTCGGCTTCGGGGGAGCGGAGCAGGCGCTGCGGGTCAATGAGGGTGGCCTCGGACGCGGGGCGCAGGTAGGCGTCGCAGTAGCGTCCGAGAATCTGGGTGTCGCTTTCGGTCGTTGTGTCGGCAGGCTTGGCTCCCTTGACGGCTTTGGGCGCTTTGTCGGCGCTTTTGTCGGCTGCCGGGGGAGCTGCCAGCAGCGCAGTGTAGCCGGTGTCGAGCTCGCCGGCCATGAGCAGGCGGTAGTGTTCGGGCTGCCAGCGGGGGATGCCGTTGTCCTGCGTGGGGGCGGCGGGGACGGCGGTCGGCGCGCTCGGGGAGGCCGGCGCGCTCGGGGCGGTCACGTCGGCTGCGGCATCGGGCGCGGCCGGGGGCGCAGACTCGGCGGGGGACTCGGCAATCTCCTCGGCGGTGTCGTCGTTGCGCAGGGCGTTGATGGCGGCGGCTGTCGGCTCGGCGGTGGCGGGGGACAGCAGGGCGGTGCCCAGCAGGGCAGTAGGCAGCAGGGCGCGTGAGCCCCGAAGGAGCAGGCGGCGGTTGGTCTTGTGCGCCGAGCGGGCAATTTGTCGCGTGGCGGCACTCATGACCTTGCGCAGCCCGGCCACCATGGCGCGCTCGCGGAATTGCAGGCGCGCGCTGATGATGCAGCTGTTGATGCTGTCGGGGTTGATGTAGGCATCGAGCATGTAGCCCCAGGAGAAGCAGGCCATTTCGAGCTGCACATCGACCACGAGAATGAGCATCCACTCCTGCCGCACGGGGGCTGCGGGCGGGTGCAGAGTCTCGTGGATGGCGCTGCACAGGCTGTTCCACAGGCGCACGGGGAGGGCGGGGGGAAGCTCCGGGGCGCCCGCGGGTTGCTCGCCCGGGCGCCGCTCGCGCAGCTCGGCGTCCTCGATGGCCTTGCGCAGCTCGCGCCTGCCGAAAGAGGGGTGATGGATGCGCGCGTGGTTGAGAATCCAGTGTGCGTGGGTGCGCAGCTCGGCGGCGCGCCCGTCGTCGGTGATGTAGATGCAGAGAGCCGCCGGGGGAATCAGGCGCTCCATATGCTCCAAGGCGCGAAGCAGCTCCAGCCGCTCCGGGTGCGTCAGGGCTCCGGCGGCATCGACCACGCGGGTGAACTCCACCATGCCTTCCCCGAAAATGGTGTTGGCGCGCGCGAGACTGTACCCGCAGGCGGGGCACTGGTCTTCAGCGCCGGGGTGAATGGAGGCAGAGCATCGCGGACAGATGGGCACGTCCTTCTTATAACCTTTTTTCGGGGGAGGGGGAAGCCTAATCAGCGTCACGCGCGACAATCCCCCGCGCACCCGGGCTCAGAGCGCCCACTCAACGGGGATTTTCTCGGCTTCGCCTTTTTTGTTCTCGTAGAGAACGTAGCCGTTGGCGGCGCCGAATTTGTACACCTCCATCGTCACCTTGACATCGAAACAGCAGTAGCGGGCGATCAGAAGCAGCTTTTCGGGGTCTTTGGTCTTTTCGTACTCGGCCCACCAGCGCAGGGCGTCCGTGCCCTCGGCGGTTTTGGAGCAGCCGCCCAGTGTCACCTTGGCCACGGAATCGAGTTTGAGGCGGTGTCCCAGCCGGGAGCTCAGCTCGGTGCAAATGTCGCAGTTGACGGTGCCGCCCGCCATGTCCCACAGCGTGAAGGCCTGCAGGACACCGTAGTCGAAGCCCAGGTGATTGTAGCCGACGACCAAATCGGCGGCGCGCAACTCGGCGATGAGCTCCCCGACCTGCTCTTGGGTGTAGATGTGGTAGGCTGCATCCTTGGTGGAGTAGGTGACCCCCACGGACATGCCCATCTTGGCCGTCTCGTGCCAACCGCCCACCTGAGCGGCCGAGAGGCGGGTTTCCAGGTCGAAGTAGACGATGTTTCTCATCTTTCAGCAGGGGGTCGGGAGATTGCGGCGCAGCCCTTCGTAGAGCACGATGGCGATGGAGGTGGCGAGGTTGAGGGAGCGGGCGTGCTGCCCCGGCATGGGGATGCGCAGCGAGCTGTTGGGGTGGGCGGCAATCCACGCCTCGGGCAGTCCGCGGGTCTCCGGGCCGAACACGAGGTAGTCACCATCGCGCAGCGGCAATTCAGGCGCCCAGAGGCTGCGGCTCGCCTTGGTGGAAAGATACCAAAAGTGCGCTCCCGGCGCAGCGGCGGCCTCCAGCTGCTCCATGCTGTCCCACAGGTGCAGATCCACATGCTGCCAGTAATCGAGCCCGCAGCGGCGAAGGTGTTTTTCCTCCAGACTGAACCCCAGCGGGCGGATGAGGTGCAGCCGCGACTCCGTTGCTACGGCCAAACGCCCCGCTGCGCCCGTGTTGTGGGGAATCTCGGGATGGTAGAGGACAATGTGGAACATGAGGCGGGCGATTACTTGGCTCCCCGACCGCTCAGAACGGCGGGGATGGTGCGCAGCAGGATGATCAGATCAACCCAAATGCTCCAGTTGTCGATGTAGCGGAGGTCCTTCTCGACCATCTTGGTGTAGCTGTCGTCGGCGGCGCTGCGATCCTCGATTTGCCAGTAGCAGGTCATGCCCGGTTTGACGCTCATACGGCGGCGGTGGGCAATGTCGGGGATTTGGTCGGTTTCGTAGACGGCCATCGGGCGGGGACCGACAAGGCTCATATCGCCGCAAAGGACATTGAGCAGCTGGGGCAGTTCATCGATGCTCAGCTTGCGGAGAAGTCGCCCGAAGGGGAAGACTCGCGGGTCATTGGTCAGCTTGAACAGGGGGCCCTTCATCTCATTGCCGCAACGCTGTTTGACCTCTGCCAGCCGTTCCTCGGCATCGCTGTACATGGAGCGGAACTTCCACATGTGAAAGGGTTTGCCGTGGAGTCCCGAACGGAGTTGGCGGTAGAAGACGGGGCCCTTCGGATCGCTGAGTTTGATGCCGATGGCGGCAAAAATCCACAGGGGCAGGGAGATGAGGATAAACAGAGGAGACAGAATGAGATCGCAGGCCTGCTTGAACATGCGTCCCCAGGTGTAGGGCGGGACGGCGGTGAGGACAATCATGCGCACATCATCGACCGTGTTGACCTCCGTGGTGAAATCGAGGGTGTGGTGTTCGCTGCGGCACAGGTAGATGTCAATCCCCTGCAGCTCACACATGTGGATGATTTGCTCATTG
>JBJEVL010000325.1:0-5233 GCA_051884335.1 Akkermansia sp.
AGCGAAACATTTTCACTGCCTTGGGATTGACCTTTCTCCCAAAATGAGCTACAAGAGGGGGCCATGACCGTCTTTCAATCTCTGATTCTCGGCCTTGTTGAGGGGTTGACCGAATACCTGCCCGTCAGCTCTACGGGCCATCTCATTATCACGCAATATCTGCTGGGCATCGACAAATCCACCGCCATGGATGCCTTTGAAATCTGCATTCAGGGGGGGGCCATTCTCGCCGTACTCGGCTTGTATTTCAAGCGTTGCACCCGAATGCTCATGGGCCTGTTGGGGCGCGATGACGAAGGGAAGCGCCTGTTCATCAACATGGTGATTGCCTTTCTGCCGGCCGCGGTCATCGGTCTGCTGTGCGCCAAGCCCATCAAGGCATTTCTCTTCAACGCCCCCACCGTCACCATCACCTGGGCTTTGGGCGGCATCGTCATTCTCCTCTATGTGCGCAAGCGCCGGCAGCGCGCCGATGCCTTCGGCGGAGCACCGCTCGAGCAGCTGGGATGGAAAGGCGCTTTGGGCATCGGCTTCATGCAGTGCATTGCCATGATTCCGGGCACCAGCCGCAGTCTGATGACCATGCTGGGCGGGCTCTGTGTGGGACTCAGTGTGGCCGCCGCCGTGGAGTTCAGTTTCCTGCTGGGGCTCATCACCCTCGGTGCCGCCACCGCCCACGATGCTCTCAAGCACGGCGAGGACATGCTGCAAAACTTCGGCTGGCAGCCACTCGTCGCCGGCACACTTATGGCCTGGGCAAGCGCGCTGGCAGCTGTCAAATGGATGGTCGGCTACCTCAACCGCCACAGTTTAGCCATTTTCGGCTGGTATCGCCTGGCGGCGGCGCTGGTTATGCTTGGGCTCATCTTTTGCGGTCTGAAAACGGAACCTGATGCGGCATCCGCCGCTCCCGAAGCCGCGACGGTCGCCCCCTGAGCACCGCTGCTTCCTCATTCGCAGCGCATGACCTCTTTTAGTCTTGCCTAATGCGAGCGAAAAATCCATACTTCTGCGAGAGGGTATGAGCGCAGATCACGCATCAGCAACTCGAACAACGGCGTCCCGAATGGTGCGTCGCGCGGGGGTGCGCATGACTCGCCAGCGCAGCGCTGTGTTGGAAGCTATCCTCGACTCTGACGACCACCCCACCGCTGCGCAGATTTTTGAACGGGCTTCCGCCCGAATCCCCGGGCTCTCACTCGCGACGGTCTACAACTGTCTGGAGACGATGAGCGCCGCGGGCATCATCAACAAGCTGCATTTCGACAACGGCACCTCGCGCTACTGCCCGAACCTCTTTCCCCACGCCCATTTTATGGATGTCGGCAGCAACTGTGTGTACGACATCCACCTCAAGGACGGACTGAGCCTACAGAACGTCTTTGATCTGCCCGAGGGGGTTACCATCACGGGGGTGGCCGTTTGTCTGCGCGGCAGTCTCCCGACCACGAGTCACGAAACGGAAAAGAAATGAGCCTGATTATCCGAGACTTACACGCCCGCGTCCGAGACGGCGCGGCTATTCTCAACGGTATCAATTTGGAGATTCCCAAGGGGGAGGTGCACGCCGTCATGGGACCCAACGGCTCGGGTAAATCCACCCTTTCCAAGGTGCTCTGCGGTCACCCCGACTACGAGGTGACCGGCGGCAGCGTCGAGCTGGACGGGCAGGATCTTTTTTCCCTCAGCGTCGATGAGCGCAGCCGAGCCGGACTTTTTCTGGCGTTCCAATATCCCGTGGAGGTGCCGGGGGTGAGCAACGCCAATTTCATGCGCGCGGCGTTGCAGGCACGCCTGCCCGAGGGGGAGGAGCTCGACACCGTCTCCTTCTACAAGCAACTGCGCGGCAACATGAAAAAACTGGGCATGGATCCTAAGTTCACCGCCCGAGCTGTCAACGAAGGATTCTCCGGCGGCGAAAAGAAGCGCAACGACATCCTCCAAATGATGATGATGCAGCCCTCCTACGCCATTTTGGATGAAACGGACAGCGGGCTGGATGTCGATGCGCTGCGCATCGTCTCCGACGGTGTGAACGCCATGCGCGCGCCCTTCCGCAGCTTTCTGGTCATCACGCACTACAAGCGCTTGCTGGACTACATCCGCCCCGATGTGGTGCATGTGCTCTACCACGGGCGCATCGTCCGCACCGCAGGAGCGGAGCTGGTCGACTACATCGAGGAGCACGGTTTCGACTTTGTCAAGAACGGGGAGGAGGACTGAAGGCGATGGATGACACCCCGTTCCGCATGGATACCCGCGGTGCCTTTGCCATGCCCGAGCAGCACCGCTACGACGCGGGCTACGGGCTGACGGAGGCCACCATCGACTACATCTGCGATGCCAAGGGCGAGCCCGACTGGCTGCGGCAATTCCGCAAGGAAGCCCTGCACCGTTTCCGCGAGATGCCCATGCCCACCCACTGGGCACCCGAGGGCATCCGCGAGGTCGATTTCGAGAAAATCCGCTACTACCTGGCGCACGGTGTCGCCCCGCGCAAAAGCTGGGACGAGGTTCCCGAAGATGTCAAGCGCACCTTCGAGCGCCTGGGTGTTCCCGAGCAGGAGCGCGCCTTTTTGGCCGGGGTGGATGCCCAGTACGACTCCGAAACGGCCTACAACAACATGCGCAGCGAACTCTCCAAGCAGGGAGTCATCTTCGTGAACTCCACCGAAGGTCTGCGCGACCACGAAGCCATCTTCCGGCCCTGGTTCGGCAAGGTCATCCCCGTGGGCGACAACAAATTCTCCGCGCTCAACCACGCGGCCTTTTCGGGCGGCTCCTTCATCTATGTGCCCAAGGGCGTCAAGCTGCGCCAGCCGCTGCAAGCCTACTTCCGCATCAACTCCGAGTCCATGGGGCAGTTCGAGCGCACCCTCATCATCGCCGACGAGGGCGCGGAACTCATGTACATGGAGGGCTGCACCGCCCCGAAATACGACAGCGCCACCCTGCACAGCGGCGTGGTGGAACTCGTAGCCCTCAAGGGCGCCAAAATTCAATACGTCACCGTGCAAAACTGGGCGACCAACGTCTACAACCTCGTCATCCAACGCGGGCTGGCGATGGAAGATGCCGAAATCCGCTGGATTGACTGCAACCTGGGCTCGGCGCTCACCATGAAATACCCGGCCGTCGTGCTGCAAGGGCGCCGCGCCCGCGGCGAGGTCGTCAGCATCTCGCTGGCGCACGACGGGCAGGATCAGGACACCGGAGCGCGCATGATTCACGCCGCGCCCGACACCACGAGCAACATCGTGGCCAAGTCCATCTCCATCGGCCGGGGGCGCGCGAGCTACCGGGGCGAAGTCACCGTCCTCAAGGGCATGCAGGGCTGCAAAAACAACACCGAGTGCGATGCCCTGCTCATCAACGCCGCCAGCCGCACCGACACCTACCCCGCCATCACCGTCAACGGCAACGCCTCCGCCGTGCAGCACGAAGCCTCCGTCTCGCAGGTCGACGAGGAAATGCTCTTCTACATGCAACAGCGCGGGCTGACCCGAGCGCAGGCCATGAGCCTGGCCGTCAACGGCTTCATCAACGACCTGGTCAACGAGTTCCCCATGGAATACTCCGTGGAGCTGCGCCGCCTCATCGATCTGGAAATGGAAGATTCCATCGGCTAATCCCCCCTGCACGATTATGGATTTCCCCGACGACAACAATCTCCGCCTCGCCCTCGAAACAGCGGAGGCGCGCGCCCGGCTCGCGGCAGCAGCCCTGCCCGACCGCCTCTGCGAGGACTGGCGCTTCGGCAAACCCCACCGCTACGCCGCCGAGCTGGCCGAGCTTCTGGACAGCGGCTCCAATGTCGGCAGCATCCGCCTGCAGGCCCCGGGCGATTGTGCCGCAGCCCCCGGCCCCGAGAAGGCCGACAGCGAGCTGCTCATGCGCAGCATCGGCAGCGACTACCTGCTGGCGCGCCACCACGCGCGCTTCGGGCAGGGAGTCTCCCTGCTGCTGGACGGTCGCTACGACGTCCCCATCGTCATCACCTACGAAACCGACGGCGTATTCCTGCCGAGCACCCTCATCATGGCCGCCCCCGGCACCAAGGCACACATTATCGAACGCCACATCACCCGCAGCAGCGGCTGCACGGTCTGCGCCCGCTGCATCCACGCCTGCGAGGGCGCCGAGCTCTCCGTCGAGCTGCAGGAGGAAGGCAGCGGCAGCTCCCGCGCCCTGAACATCACCAACATCACGGCCATCAATGCACGCGTGCGCCACCTCAGCACCCACAACGGGCATCGTTGGGCGCGCGAGGAAACCCTCGCCGAGCTGCTCAGTGCCCCGGCAGGCAGCCCGTCCGACGTGGGACTTTACTCCGCCAACCGACTGAGCGGCGAGCAGGTGCTCGACCAGCACACGCGCCAAATCCACACCAACGGCGGCGCCGCCAGCGACCTGCTCTACAAAAATGTCATCGACGACAAAGCCACCGCCATCTTTGCCGGCAACATCTATGTGGCTCCCGGGGCACACGCCACCGATGCCTACCAAGCCAACCGCAACATGCTGCTCAGCGAACGCGCCACCGTGCACTCCCTGCCGGGCTTGGAGATTTTGGCCGACCGCGTGCGCTGCTCGCACGGCAGCGCCAGCGCCCCCATGGACACCGAGCAGCTCCACTATCTGCTCTCGCGCGGCATCCCCCAACACGAAGCTCAAATGCTCGTCGCGGAGGGCTTCTTGGCCGATGTTCTCACCCGCTTCCGCAGCTCCGAACAAGCATGAACCGCCGCCACGCCGTCCTTTTGCTCGGCTTCCTGCTGCTTGCGGGCGCAGCAGCCATCCTGCTGCCGCGATGGCTGCGCGACCCTAAAAAACTGGTGCTGGGTGAGTGGCGCGACAGCGAAAGGATTTTTCTCGTCACCATCGGTGAGGAAGAAGCACGCTGGCAGGGCAAGCACCGGGGCAAACTGCGTTACCGCTGGCTGCAAGCCGAGCACAGCCCCTACGAGGTCGAGCTGCTCTACCGCCGCGAACGCATCACCGCCGAGCTGCAATTTGAGGACGATGATGTTTTTCTGCTCGCGCCCCGCATCATGGACAGATTGCCGGAATCGGCACGCGAGCTCCTGCGCGCCAAGAACCGGGCCAAGGGCCGCCCGGAAGATGAGTTCATCATCCTTTTTCGGCGGGAATCAGCTCCGCAAAAGCAAAAATAACGCCACAGTGTTCCTTTTTTCTTGATAAAGACAGGCGTTTGGGTTAGAAAGAGACTCGG
>JBJEVL010000326.1:0-5129 GCA_051884335.1 Akkermansia sp.
CGAGCAGAGCAGCGAGCTGGCGGAGCCGCACGCGCGCATGAATGAAGCTTGCACCGAGCTGCGCGGCTATTTTTGCGAGATGCCCGATTTTGCCACGCCGAACCATGCGGAAATCAAGCGCCCGGCGGTGATTGTGAAGATGCTGCGCGTGATTCTGCTCGCACCGGTGCTCATCGGGCTCAGTTTCGTGCTCTCGCGTCGTCAGGGCGGGGAGGGTGGTCGCGGCCGGGTGCAGGTGCCGCTCTTTGCGGTCATGTTCCTGGTGGTCATCGGGCTCAACAGCCTGCTGCCGCAGACCGATTGGGTGGCGAGCGCCACGGGAGCGATCAAGACGGCCGATACCTTCCTGCTGACGATGGCGATGACGGCGCTGGGCGTGGAGACGAGCTTTGACAAGTTCCGCAAGGCGGGCGCCAAGCCCTTTGTGCTGGCGCTGCTGCTCTTCCTCTGGCTGGTGTTCGGCGGCTACGCGCTGGTCAAGCTGGTGACGGCGGTGATGTGACGCCCCGCGCGGCGGGCTGCTGTCTGCGGCGCGTCTCGGGCGTTGTCGGAGTGGCCGTTTGTCGCCTCAGGCTTCGCTCGGGCTCGGGGGCTTTTTGTGCAACGCGCCTCAGGCTTCGTCGGGGCGGAGCAGCAGGCTGCGGGCGTGGGCAGCGGCGGTGTCGCCCTGCGTGCCGAGCATGCGCACGAGCTCCTGCACGCGCGCTTCGCCGCGCACCTCGCTCAGCCGCGACAGGGTGCGCCCTTGTTCCACCCCCTTGGAGATGAGGTAGTGGTGGTCGGCCAGCGCCGCCACCTGCGGAAAGTGGGTGATGGAGATGACTTGGTGCTCGGTGCCGAGCTCGCGCATCTTCATGCCCACGGCTCGGGCAATTTCGCCGCCCACGTTGGCATCAATTTCATCAAAGACCAGCAGGGGGGTGTCGTCCTGCTTGGCCAGCGCGCTCTTGAGCGCCAGCATGACGCGCGCCAGCTCGCCGCTGCTGGCGATGAGCCGCAGGGGTTTGAGCGGTTCGCCCGGGTTGGGACCGAAGAGAAAATCCACGCTTTCCGTGCCCTGCGGTGCGGGCTTGGGCTCGGGGTTGAACTGCACGCGGAAGAGCGAGCGGCGGAAGCCCAGCTGGGCAGCGTGCATCAGGAAATCGCGCTCCAGCCGCGGGGCGGCTTTGCGGCGCGCGGCGGCAAGCGCCTCCCCGGCACGGCGGAGGCGCTCCAGCGCCGCGCGCTCCGCCTCAGCCAGCGCGTGCAGGCGCTCGTCGCGGCTCTCCTCTGCCTCGAGCCGGGCGCGGCAGGCCTCCGCATGGGCGCAGATGCTCTCCCAGTCCGCCCCGTACTTGCGCTTGAGACTGTCGAGCGTTGCCACCCGCTGCTCCAGCGCCGCAAGCTCGGCGGGGTCGCCGCCCAGCGTGTCGGCATAATCCTGCAAGGAGTCCGCGCTGTCCTCCAGCTCCTCCACCAGCGCCTCCAGCGGCGCCACCAGCGGCTGCGCAGCGGCATCGAGCCGCGTGAGCTCGTGCCCCAGCCGCACGAGGCGGCGCAGCTGCGCGGGCAGGGAATCCTCCTCGCCCGCCAGCAGTTGCAGCATGGGCGTGACCGTGTCGCGCAGCCGCCCGGCATTGCGCGCGCGCTGCCAGCGCTCCTCGAGCCCCGCAACCTCCTCGGGCGTGAAGGCGGCCTCCTCGATTTCGCGCACTTGGTGGCGCAGGAAGTCCAGCTCGCGCTCATTGGCCATCTCGCGCTCCCGCAGCTCGCGGTGCGCGGCGCAGGCTTCGCCCCACGCGCGGTAGGCCTCTCGGTAGGCGTGCAGCAGCGCGGCATCCTCCGCAAAGGCGTCCAGCAGGCAAAGCTGGCGCTCCGTCGAGGTGAGCGAGCGGTGCGATTCCGGGTGGTGCATGTCCACCAGCCCGGCGCCCACGCGGCGCAGCAGCTGCAGCGTCACCGGGCTGTTGTTGATAAACTGGCGGTTGCCCGTGGCGGTGATGACGCGGCGGATGATGAGCTGCCCCTCCTCGCAGGGCGGAACCCCCGCCTCCTCCAGCAGGGCATCGGTCGCCTCGGGGTGGCTCAGGGTAAAGCCGGCCTCCAAACTGCACTGCGTCTCCCCGCTGCGGATCATCCCCTTGTCGGCGCGCTCCCCCAGCACCAGCGCAATGCCGCCCATGATGACGGATTTGCCCGCCCCCGTCTCCCCCGTGATGGCGAGAAAACCGCGCTGCGGCTCCCACACCAGCGAGTCCACGAGGGCAAGGTGCCGAATCTTGAGCAGGGTGAGCATGGGTTTTGGGATTGCGTTACGGCGGCATTATGGCATAATGGCGGCAGAAATCAACCCCCAAAGTCGGCCATGAACATCCTTTTCCTCGGCAGCGGCACCTCCACCGGGGTTCCTGTCATCGGGTGTGATTGCCGCGTGTGCTGCGAGGCGCGCCGCCCCGGCAGCCGTCAGGCGCGGCTGCGCTCCTCCGTGCTGGTGCAGACGGCGCAGACCACCCTGCTGGTCGACTCGGGCCCCGACCTGCGGCAGCAGGCGCTACGCTACGGGCTGACGGCCATCGATGCCGTGATCTACACCCACCAGCACCTCGACCATGTGGCGGGCTTTGACGAGTTGCGCGCCTTTTGCTGGCATCGCGACAGCCCCCTGCCGATGTACGCGGGGCCGCAAACGCTTGCACAGCTGCGGCAGATGTACGCCTGGGCCTTCGCCCCCTCCAACACATGGAAGGGCTATGTGCACCCCGATGCGCATGACCACGGCGGAAAAGCCTTTGTCGTCGGCGATGTGGAGGTCTGCCCCGTGCCCGTGATCCACGGCAGGGTGGAGACCTTCGGCTATGTGTTCCGCAGCGGCGGCAGGAGTTTCGGCTATGTGCCGGACATCAAAGAGCTGCCCGAGTCCTCGGTGCCGCTGTTGCAGGGGCTGGATGCGCTGGCGATGGACGCGCTGGGCACGGCGCCGCATTTCACGCACCTGACGGTGGCGGAGAATATCGCCCTCATGCGCCGCCTGCAGCCCGGGCTGGGGCTCGTGACGCACAGCGGGCACCGCGCGGACTACGAGGAGATGGCCGCCGGGAACTACCCCGATTGGCCGTCCTTCCTGCGCCCCGCCTACGACGGGCTGCGCGTGGAGCTGTGAGTTTTTTCCCCTCGCGCGAGGTCGCGGGGGACTACCCCGACCGCCCTGCCTGCGACAGGCTGCGCGCGCGGGGGCTCAGAAGAGCAGGCTGCCGCTGTCCTCGTAGCTGCGGGAGCGGAGCTGCTCGCGCAGGCTGTCGGCCAGCTGCTGGCAGTCATCGGCGCGGATGAGGATGTCCTGACGGCGGCGGTAAGCCTCCTGCAGCAGGCGGATGAGCTCCTGAGTGTCGTTGAGAGCGTAGGACGGGATTTCTTCGGGCATCGCCGCGCATTCTAACCCAAAGCCGGCGTATGCGCAAGCGGATTTCGCGCCGCTTGGTTCTCCCGCCGTGAGCATTTTCGGTAACATACTGAGTTTTTGCTTTCCTAGATGGCGTGGCGGGCGTATACTGAACCCGCGCGAGGGCTCAACCGCCCACCGCTTCTCAAGAAAATGAAAATCGTTCTTGCTTATTCCGGTGGTCTTGACACATCTGTCCTTCTGGTGTGGCTCAAGGAAAAGTACAACGCCGAAATCATCGCCTACTGCGCGGATGTCGGTCAGGCCGAGGAGCTCGATGGCCTGGAGGCCAAGGCCTTGGCGACGGGTGCTTCCAAGTGCATTATCGGTGATCTGAAGGCCGATTTTGCCGCTAACTACATTTTCCCCATGTTCCGGGCGAACGCCGTGTACGAGGGTCGCTACCTGTTGGGTACCTCCATCGCACGCCCCTGCATCTCCAAGGCGATGGTCGACGTCGCGCTGGCGGAGGGTGCCGACGCCATTGCCCACGGCGCGACAGGCAAGGGCAATGACCAGGTGCGCTTTGAGCTTTCCGTCAACGCGCTGGCTCCCCAGCTCAAGGTGATTGCCCCCTGGCGCATGAAGGAGTGGCGCGACCAGTTCCCCGGCCGTACGGAGCTCATCAAGTACGCCGAGGAGCACAACATCCCCATCCGCCAGAGCGTGAAGAAGCCCTACTCGATGGATCGCAACCTGCTGCACATCTCCTACGAGGCCGGCATTCTCGAAGATACCTGGTATGATGCCACGAAGCCCGAGGATCGCCCCATGTACCTGCTCTCCAACGCCCCCGAGGACGCCCCCGACACCCCGCAGTACCTGCAGTGCCTCTTTGAGAAGGGCGATGTCATCGGTCTGCAGACCGAGGGGCTGGAGACGATCATGGACAAGGTGGGCACGAAAGCCATCGGCACGCGCGACGGCTACACGCTGCTCGACCCGCTGGGCATCATGCTCGTGCTGAACTACTTGGGCGGCCTGCACGGCATCGGTCGCGTGGACATCGTGGAGAACCGCTTTGTCGGCATGAAGAGCCGAGGCATCTACGAGACTCCCGGCGGCACGATTCTGCTGGCGGCTCACCGCGACATCGAGACCATCACGATGGATCGCGAGGCGCAGCGCGTGCGCGACAGCCTGATTCCCGACTACGCCGCGATGGTGTACAACGGCTTCTGGTTCGCGCAGGAGCGCGAGGCGATTCAGGCGCTCGTCTCCAAGACGCAGGAGACGGTCAACGGCGAGGTGCGCCTCAAGCTCTACAAGGGCAATGTGATGTACGCCGGTCGCCGCAGCCCGAACAGCCTGTACAGCTACGCCATCGCCACCATGGAGGGCGACTACACCGACGAGGATTACAACCAGGACGACGCCAGCGGCTTCATCCACCTCAACGGTCTGCGCCTCAAGCAGTTCGGTCGCGTGAACAAGCCTTACTGAGCGTAGGAACCGCCCCCTGCCGGGGGGCGGCATCCCGCAACAACCCGAGGGCGGGGGGAGCAGGGCTCTCCCCGCCCGCGCTGTGCCGACCTTTCGCGCGGGATGTGGCGCGCGAGGCACCCAAAGGGCGTTTCGCGCAGGACACAAAAAGGGCGGGGAGATGACCTCTCCCCGCCCCTTGGTTGAAAAACGGATCGAACGCCGGTTTACTCGGCGGCCTCCTCGGCGGCAGGCGCTGCGACCTCGCCCTTGACCACGAGCACGACCT
>JBJEVL010000327.1:0-5110 GCA_051884335.1 Akkermansia sp.
CCTCCACATCAGCATCGACACCGGCATGGGGCGCGCCGGGCTGCTGCCGGGCGACATCCCCGGACTGGCCGAAAAACTGCGGAGCTATGAGCACCTCAACATCGAGGGCGCTTTCTCCCACCTCTCCGCAGCGGCCGACGACATCTCCTTCACCCACCGCCAAATCCGCAGCTACGAGCGCGCCCTCGCCGTGCTGAGCGAACAGCTGGTGCTGCCCTACCGCCACCTCTGCAGCAGCTCCGGCGTGTTCAACTACCGAGCCGCCGGCACCAACATGGTGCGGCTCGGGCGCATCCTCTACGGCTACTCGCCCATGCCCTCGCCCTACAATCGCGAGCTGCGCAACACCCTGACGCTCTACAGCCGCGTCACCCTGCTGCGCACCCTGCCGGACAACCACGGTGTCTCCTACAACCACACCTACATCACCACCGGGCCGACCAAGGTCGCCACCATCGGCATCGGCTTCGGCGACGGCTACCTGCACTACCTCTCCAACACGGGCGCGCGCGTCTACCTCAACGGCTCCTACTGCCCCGTGCTCGGGCGCGTCACCATGGATCAGATCATGGTCGATGTCTCCCACCTCGACAGCGTGCACCCGGGCGATGTGGCCGAAATCATGGGCGCCAATGTCCCTTGGGAAGAGCTGACCACGCGGGCGCGCACCATCCCCAGCAACGTCATCACCTGCATCTCCGGGCGCGTGCCGCGCGTCTACATCGACTGAGCGCCGGCGCGCGCAGCCCGCTCAATCCTTGGCCGAGCGGGGGTCGATGGCATCGCGCAGGCCATCGCCCAGGAAATTGAGCGCCAGTAGGGTGATGCAGAAAAACAGCGCCGGGAAGAAGAGCAGCTCCGGGCTCACCTCCATGCGGTCGGCGCCCTCCTTAATCAGCGTGCCCCAGCTGCTGTTGGGCGGGCGCACCCCCAGGCCGATGAAAGACAGAGTGGATTCCGTCAGCATCATCCCCGGCACCGCCAACGTCGTGTAGACCACCACGGTACCCAGCAGATTCGGCGCAATGTGGCGGAAGAGAATCGTGGCATGGCTCAGCCCCAGCGAGCGCGCTGCCAGCACAAACTCCTGCCCCTTGAGCTCCATCGTCTGCGTGCGCACCATGCGCGCCAAGGTCAGCCAGCCCAGCGCGCCGATGGCCACAAAGAGCGGCAGCAGCCCCGTCAGCGGCGCCACACTCTCGCGGCTCCAGCCCGTGACATTCACCAAATAATCCGTCAGCTCGCGGCTCGGCTCCTCAATCGACAGCGAAAACACCACCACCAGCACAATGAAGGGCAGCGCGAAGAGCACATCCACCGTGCGCATCATCAGCGCGTCCGTGCGCCCCCCCGCATAGCCCGAAATCAGCCCGTAGACCAAGCCCGCCAGCGTGGCGACCAGCGTGGCGACCAGCCCCACCAACAGCGAAATGCGCCCGCCGTACAGCACCCGCGCCAGCAAATCGCGCCCCAGCTGATCCGTACCGAAGGGGTGCTCCCACGAGCAGGAAGCCGCGATGTTGCCCAGATTCGCCTCATTCGGGTTCACCACCCAAGGACTCAGCGGCAGCAGGAAACAAGCCCCCGCCACCAGCAGCAGCACCAGCAGCGAGCACATCGCCGCGCGGTTGCGGGCGAGACGGCGGCGGGCATCGCGCCACAGCGAATGCCCCTCTTCATAACAGCGTTTCATCGGGCAGTTCTCAAACGGGGGTTCAACCACATCAACACCACATCCACCATCGCATTGGCCAGCACAATGAGCACCCCGTAGCACAGCACCAGCCCCTGCAGTAGGAAATAATCGCGCGTCGTCGTCGCGTTCACAAAGTGCAGCCCCATGCCCGGCACCTGAAAACAGGTTTCCACCACGAAGGAACCCGTAATCAGCCCCGCAAAAGCCGGCCCCAGGTACGACACCGCCGGCAGCAACCCGCTGCGCAGCGCATGCACAAACAGCAGCCTCGGCGCCGAACAGCCCTTCGCCCGCGCCGTGCGGATGAAATCCGAACCCAGCACCTCCACCATGCCGCCGCGCGTCAGGCGTGCGAGATACGCCGCATTCACCAGCCCCAGCGTCAGCGCCGGCAGCACCGCGCACAGCGCATCATCCCAGCCCGCCACACTCAGTCCCGGCACCCACTGCCCCAGCGTCAGCCCGAACACCGGAGCCAACACAAAGGCCGGGATGCAAATGCCCGCCATCGCCGCCAGCATCAGCAGCGCATCCGGCCAGCGGTTGCGCCACCACGCCGCCAGCATCCCCGCCGGAATCCCCACCAGCACCGCAATCAGCATGCCCAGCACCCCCAGCAGCAGCGACACCGGGAACGCCTGCGCTATGATTTCGCTCACCTGCACCCCCTCCTGCACCAGCGAAGGGCCGAAATCCCCGCGCAACAGAATCCCCTTCCAGTAGTTCGCATACTGCACCCACACACTCTGATCCAGCCCGTAGAGCGCGTTGAGCTGCGCCATGATGTGCTCCGGCAGCTTGCGCTCGCCCAAAAAGGGATTACCCGGCAACTGCCGCACCAGGAAAAAGGTCAGCGTCTGCAACACGGCAATCACCAACACTCCCTGCCCCAAACGTCGCAACAACAAACCCGCCATCAGCCCCTCCCTCCCGGTTGTACCGCATCCAGCGGGTGATTATCCAACAGGAGCGGGAACCAGCCCCGCACGGCCGGATCCTTCAGATAGGTGCGCTCGCTGCCGTAGAGCGGGATAATGGGCTGCGCCCGCAGCATGAGCTCCTCCGCCCGCTGCAGCGCCGCACGGCGAGCCCCCGCATCCGTTGCCACAGCCGCCTCCGCCAGCGCCGCATCGCAGTCCGCGCTGCCCCAGCCGGTGCAGTTGTTGCCGCCCGAGCTGCGCCACAGCTCCACAAACGTGGCCGGATCGAGAAAATCGCCGCTCCAGCTCGAGGAGGAAATATCGTAATCCCCGCTCTGCTGCGCCGCCTTGTAGGCCGTCCACTCGCAGGCGCGAATCTCCGCATGCACCCCCAGCACCTGCTGCCACATACTCTGAATCGTCTCGGCCATCAGGCGCTGCACATCGCGACTTGTCGTCATAATCTCCGGCGAAGGAAACCCCTTTCCGCCCGGGTAGCCGGCCTCCGCCAGCAGGCGGCGTGCCTCGGCCACGCGCTGCTCCTGCGTCTGCGCCGCCTCCGGAAGCGACACCCCCGCATAACCCGCGCCCGGCGGGGTGAAGGCAAAACTCGGGCTACCCGCCCCGCGCACCACGCGCCCCACCAGCTCGCGGCGGTCGATCGCCAACGACAGCGCGCGACGCACCCGCACATCATCCAGCGGCGGCCGCCGCGTGTTCAGGCGGTAAAAAATCGAGCAGTAATAGGCATCCTGACAGTAGGCCCGCGGAGCGCGCTGCCGCGCCGCCGCCAGCAGCTCCGGCGGCACATTGTTCGTGATGTGCAGCTTGCCGTCCCAAAACATCCGTGTCTCCGTGTAGCCGTTGACAATGGGCAGAAAGCGCACCCCGCGGTTGCGCAGCTCGCCCGCGCGCCAGTAGCGGGGATTGGCGCGCACCGTCAGCGCCTCGTTGAAACGGTGCGACTCCAGCACATAGGCCCCGTTGCCCACCTGGTGCGGCAGCTTGGTCCACAGGCTGCGGCGGTCGAGCATGCCGCCCAAGGACTCCACCACATGCGCCGGGACAGGGCTCCAGGTGTAGTGCAGGAGCAGCTGCGGCAGGTGCGGCATCGGGCTCTCCAAGCGCAGCACCAGCGTGCGCGCATCCCGAGCCTCCGCGCCCACCGCCGCCCACGGCAACTCGCCGCGGTTGAAGGCCGCCGCATTCTTCAGCGGGTAGAGCATCTCCGCATACTTGCCGCCGAACTGCGGGTGCAGCAGGCGGTGATACGCATACACAAAATCCTCCGCCGTCACCGGGTGACCGTCGCTCCACTGCGCCTCGCGCAGATGAAAGACCCACTCATCCGCCGCCTCATTGTGCTCCCAGCGCTCGGCCATGCCGGGGTGCACCGCGCCATCCTCAGCTGCATCGGGACGCACCAGCCCCTCCAACAGGCAGGCAATGATTTTGCCGTCGGCCACGGCCGTTGCCTTGTGCGGGTCCAGACTCATGGGCTCCTGATTGTTGCCCAGCACCAAAATACCCTGCTCCGCCGCGCGCTGCGACGAGCTGCGGGCATCGCCGCAGCCGGCCGTCAGCCAAGCCGCCGCGAGCAGGACAAGCCAAGCCGGGGAGCGCCACATCACGCCGCGCATTCTACCACAGAGTTGCTGCTCCCTCAAGTGCTATTTGCGCCAACGAACAGGCGCAGCAGCGCAGGATTTTTGTGTGAGGATAACGCATTTTGTTCAAAACATTCTCGGGGCTTTTTTGCAAAAAAAATCCTGATGAAAAAATGTCAGAGCTTTGGTCTTGACGCTCGCCGGCCGCGCCATTACGATAGAGCCATCGCCCGCACCGGGCAGAACCCAATCCAAACGTATGAAGATTCAACATTATGCCATGCTGTTGGCCGCCGCCACCCTGCTGCTTCCCTCCTGCGAATCGATGGGTGACTTCAACAAGGTGAGCTCCAACCAAGCCAATGTCGCCTCGCAGACGCTGCCCGCCACCGTGATCAGCGCCGTGCAAACCACCATTGACACCTCCTCCACCTCGCGCAACATCGGCACGGGAGTCGGCGCGGTGGTCGGTGCGGGTGCCGGCTCACTGCTGGGTCGCGGCAAGGGTCAAATCGTTTCCGCTGCCGGCTTCGGCGTAGCGGGTGCTCTGGCGGGGCGCTACCTGACGGATGCCATGGGACGCACCACGGCACAGCGCCTGACGGTGCAGATCGACGGCAGCAAGACCATGTACACCGTGGTGCAACCCGTCTACAAGCAGTTCGGGCTCATTCCCGTGGGCACTCACGGCATGTTCCATCTGGGCGGCAACTCTCAGTTCGTCCCCGATGGCGCCTCCTGGTAACCATCCCTTCAGACGCTTCAACTACCGCCGCCGCTCGCCCCGAGCAGCGGCGGTTTTCCTAGGCGGCGGCGGAGCAAAAAACAACCCGGCGGCAACTCGCCCCGGGTGGGCTGCGCGACGGAGGGTTTCGTCAGCGGCAGCG
>JBJEVL010000328.1:0-5100 GCA_051884335.1 Akkermansia sp.
CAGCTGGTGCATGCCGCGGCGGGTTTCGATGCGCTCGTTCAGGTCGTGCTTCTGCTCCTCCGGCAGCGCCTGCACCATGTCGATCGACGCCTGATCCACCGCCACGATATCCGTCGAGGCCAGAATGCCGATATCCGCCGCCTTGGGCTCAGCCGCGCGCTTGCCCGCGCAGTCGCAGTCGACCGACATGCGGCGCAGCACGTTGATGAAGCACATCTTGCCGCCGAAATGATCCACGGTGGCCTTGGCGGATTCCACCATGTTCTCCATCAGCGCCTCCTTGCTCGGCCAGGCGTTCCAGTCGGTCGGCTGATTGTCGACCGACACGCCGTGCACCATGCTCTTGCCGACGCGCCCGTCCGCGCAGCCGATGGCGATGTTCTTGATCGAACCGCCGAAGCCGCCCATGGCATGCCCCTTGAAATGCGTCAGCACCACCATGGAATCGTAGTCCAAAATCCCCTTGCCCATGGAGACCGCCCGGAAATGCTTGCCGTTGCGCACGGGCAGCCAAGTGGTGCCGTGCTCATCCATGATATCGACCTTGCAGAAGGTCCAGCCGTTGACTTCCAGCGTCTTGCGGTGTTCCTCGGTGGTGTAGCGGTCGCCGCGGTACAGGGTGTTTGTCTCCACCAGCGTGCTGTCGGGCACCGCCTGCTGCAGTCCCTTCACCATGGGCACGGGCAGGATGTTGGGGCCGCCGCGCTCGCCGGAATGCCACTTGATGGCGACGCGCCCGGAGATGTTCCCGTTGACGCGCTCATAGAGCTTCAGCAGTCCCTGCGGGCTGATATCGGTGGTGAAATAGACCTTGGGCAGCTCGGCCGCCGCCGCCTCCCCGGCGGTGCAGACCCCGATGCCGAGCAGGGCGGCTCCCGCCAGAGCCATCGCGATGTGTTGAATCGTGTTCATTCCTCCCTTATAAGGCCTCAAGTTACTTCATAGCAAGCGAAGAGGCGCATTTTTTTCGGAAAAGGGCTGCGGGGGGAGGTAGCGAACGAGCCGGGGAGCGTCCTTTCTCTGCCGCGCCGTGCATTTTGGCTTGCGTTTCGGCGCAAATCGGGTATGCTGTCGGCAGCGGGGCAGCAGCTCCGCCCCTACCGTTATGCCTAGCGACAATCTTCAGCACCTCGAGCAGAACTACATGTGCGACCCCGATGCCGACGGTGGTTTTGTGTACACCACGGCGGAGGCCGCCATCAACTGGATGCAGAAATACTCCCTGTGGCCCATGCCCATGGGAACTTCCTGCTGCGCGATTGAGTACATGGCTGCCTCGTGCTCGCGCTACGACATTTCGCGCTTCGGCGCCGAGGTGAACCGCTATGCGCCGCACCAAGCGGACTTCATGTTCATCTGCGGCACCATCACCTACAAGATGGCCATGCTGGTGCGCCGCATCTGGGATCAGATGCCGGAACCCAAGTGGTGCATTGCCTGCGGCGCCTGTGCCTGCTCGGGCGGCATGTTCCGCAGCTACTCCGTGCTGCAGGGGGTGGACAAGATTGTGCCCGTCGATGTGTACATCTCCGGCTGCCCGCCCCGCCCCGAAGCTCTGCTGCAGGGGCTGATGACGCTGCAGCAGAAGATTCAGCAGACGAACCACCCGCTCAAGGATTTCTTCAAGACGCACGAGCTGCGCAGCGCGCGCAACGCCGATACCATTCCCGCCGCCGCCATGGGGCTGGAGGGTTGAGCCCCGCCGAGCTGACGCCACCAAGACATTCCGCGCTGCCACGAACCCTGCCAACCATTCCAACACAGCAGCCCCGACGCTGAAAAGAACCAAGCCACGCCGCGCTGCCACGAACCACTTACCGATATGCCTACCCCCACGCTTTCCGAACGTCAGGCTGCCGCTGCCGCCAAGATCCGCGCCCGCTACCCGCAGGTGCAGGCGCAGGAGTTCCGCGGCGACACCTCGCTGACCGTCGCCCCCGAGGATTTGCTGCATGTGATGCACTACGCCAAGGAGTCCTGCGGTTTCGACATGCTCGTCTGCGTCTCCGCCGTTGACCACCTGGGCAGCGAGCCGCGCTTTGAGGTATGCTACACCATCACGCGCGCCGAATCCGGCGACAACCTGCTGGTGCGCTGCCCCGTGAGCGAGGCCGAAGCCGCCGTGCCCTCGCTGGTGCCCGTGTGGCGCTCTGCCAACTGGCTGGAGCGCGAGCAGTACGACCTCATGGGCATCCGCTTCACGGGGCATCCCGACCTGCGCCGCATCATGATGTGGGAGGGCTATCCCTACCACCCCCTGCGCAAGGAGTTCCCCGTGGCGGGCAAGGATTTCGAGCAGGAAGGGCTGGCCTTCACCCAAAAGGCGCCCACGGCGGGCGGCCCCTTCACCACCACGCCCGGCGGCAAAACGGCGGGCGAGCGCGAGCCGCGCCCCCGCGCCTGAGCCCCGCGCCGACGCACATTCTTTCCCTGTCAGCGGAGGAGCAAGGCGCGAGCTTTGCTCTTTCGTTCCTTTCCGAGCTGCATTCATTTATGTCCTCCCTCTCCCCCGATTCGGATCCTGTCGCCCGCGCCCAAGCTTGGGTGGGCGATGCCGTGCTGGCGCTTTATGTCCGCGAGTGGATTCTTTCCTTCAACAACGGGGCAATCGATGGCGCCCTCTTTGTCGAGTTCACGAGCAACAACTTCCTGCGGCTGACGGGCAATGCCACCGGAGTGGAAGCGCGCATCGGCGTCATCTACAAGGAACAGGGGCTCGCCGCCGCCAATGCGTGGATTGAGGCCAACCTGCGCCCCAAGATGGAAGAGCGCCTGCACCACCTGCGCCGCCACTACCCCCACCACCGCCCCTGACCCCGCTGCCGGTGCACGGGAGGACAGGGCATGCGCGTCCGGAGACGTCGCCGCCGTGCCGTGTTCGGGCATCGCAAGCCGATGCTCAGCGCGTGCGTATCCAAAGGCCGTCGCCTACGGCAAGGCGATCGGGGTGCTGAAACGCTGCGTTCCCGCATTCAGCGCGTGCGCTTCCAAGGGCCGTCGCCTACGGCAAGGCGATCGGAGCGAAAATACGCCAGCCTCCGCGCTCAACGCGTACGCTTCCAAGGGCCGTCGCCTACAGAAATAACGTCGACACGGACACGCTCCAGCCCCTTGCGATGGAAACCCAACTCATGCGCCACCGCCGAACTGACATCAATCAGGCGCCCCGGGATGTAGGGGCCGCGGTCGCGCACCTCCGCCCGGCAGCTGCGACCATTGGCCAAGTTCGTAATTCGGACCACACAGGGCAGCGGCAGCGTGCGATGCGCCGCATAAAACTGCCCCCGGTGTAGGCGCTGCCCGATCGCCCCCCGCGCGCCGTGCGCCTCGTAGTGCGAAGCCAGCCCCACCTCACTGTAGCGCAAAGCCGCCGCAGGACTCATCGGCGTATAACGCACCCCGCGCACCGTGTACGGACTCATCTTGTAACCGCGATAAGGCGGAAAACCCTGCTGTTGACAGCCGACCGACAACAGCAACAGGCACAGAGGGAAGAACGCCCGCGCAGACATAGCCGCAGTCTAGCACAAACGCCCCGAGCGCCGCAAGACCATTTGTTGGGCAAAGCCCCTCCGACAGGGTGCAGGCGAAGCACCGCAGCATCCCGGCGCCGCGCGAAACGCCGGAGCAGGGTCGGCGCGCCTCCCCCCGACACCTCAGCGGCGCTGCCACTCGGTGCTGCCGTCGGTGTAGAGGGAGAGAACAGCCTCGCCCTCGCGCGTGCGGGTGTAATTTTTGCGGTAGCAAGGAGCGGGATTGCCGAAGGCGTCCCAGAAAAACTCGCTCTGCAGCTGCCCGGCGGGACTGTATTCGCACACACGCTCGGCATAGCCCAGTCGCGGGTGGACGCAGGGCAAGCCGTCGGCAGCGTTGTAGCACTCCCACTCGGGGAGGCCCCGCTCGTCGCAGCGGCGCAGGTGCTCGACCGCCTGGCGCGGGCGGGGTGGCGAGGCACCGTCGGCCGCGCAGTAGCGCGTGCGCTCGACCCCGGGAGCCGCCGTGTGCTCGTGCAGCGCGACAGGCGCGCCCCACTCGGGATCAGGCACCGGTTTACCCTCGGCGTTCAGGCGGCTGATGCGCAGGCTGCGGCCGCCCGGACTGCGTTCGCTGCGCTCGATGGCGACACCGTGGATATTGTCGCGCAGCTCGCCGCGCACGCAGTTGCGGCGGGTGGTCATGCCCTTCGCGTCATCGTAGGCATATTCCAGCGTCTCCTCGCCCTCGGCGTTGGTGATGGGCGAGCCCTCGGCATCGCGGTGGCGCACGAGCAGGGGGCGACCCTGCGCATCGTAGGTGGTGAGTTTTTCGGCATAGCCGGGCATGCGGGGGACGATGCCCCGCCCCGCGCTGTCGAGAAAGGCGATGCGGGTGGGGCGCCCCTCCTTGTCGTAGGCATACTCGCGCACGGCAACGCCGGAGGCATCGGCGGCGGGTTTGCCCGTCGCGTCGTAGTTGCTCTTGCGGATGATACGCCCGGCGCGGTCGTATTCCACGCGCTGTTCAGCGATGCGGCTGCCGGGGAAGCGGCAGATCTGCCCGGAGGCATCGAGGTGCAGCATGCGTTGCGGCAGACCGTTGCGGTCGTACTCGATGCGCACGTGAGCGAGGGGGAGCGCATCGGCCGGGGCGTTGCTGAGGGGCAACAGCCCGCGGGGCGGTTCGGCGGCGGCGCTGTTGTACACCCCCGCGTAGCAGCGCAGGCGCTGCAGCTCCAGGGTCTGCGGGGTGACGATGTAGCTCACGCCCATGGACATGACGCCCAGCATGAGGGCGACGGCAGAGACGCTGCCGAGATAGCCCCAGCTGTACTCAAACAGGCGTTGCAGGCGGCGCAGGGTGTCGTGCAAAACAGGGTGCATATCGGCTGAGATGTCCCGCCCCCGCGGCGGCTTCAATACCTTGTAGAGAGGGGCGGGCGGGCGGCCTTTTGTCATAACACCCGCCGTTGCCGCGTTTCGCGCTTTTCCCCCTGCGCGCTTTGTGATAGGCTGGCGGGAGCACGTTATGGATACCCTACAGAATTACTACATCCCGACGGTGATTGAAAAGACGGGTCAGGGCGAGCGAGCCTATGACATTTACTCCCGCCTGCTCAAGGAC